>NZ_JBALMU010000075.1:0-44355 GCF_036962285.1 Bacillus sp. JJ634 | reverse complement strand
ATATTTTTACATAATATGTTAGAATCGTACTTAAGTTCAGTTATTATTATAAATAATTGAATGCTAGAAAATTTAAAAGGAGTGGTTGCTTTACGGAGTTAAAGGACCGAATTATCGAAACGTCGTTAAGACTCTTTGAACGACATGGCTTTCATGGTGTCTCGGTTCAAGAGATTGTGAAGAAAAGCGGTTCGAGCAAAGGCGGTTTCTATCATCATTTCCAATCGAAAGAGGAACTTCTTTTTATGATTCACGATTATTTTGTTTCCTATGTATTAACGAAGGCACAGGAAGCGATGTCATCAAGTATACGCCCCACAGACAAAATGCAAAGAATTATTAGATCTTTTGTGAAAGCGTTTGACCTTTATAAGCCACATATTTCTGTTTTTTATCAAGAAAGCATTTATTTAAAACCACCCTATGATCAAGCAATTAAGGAAAAAAGAAATCAATATAAAGAAGCGATGTTTTCGATCATTCAAGAAGGAATTGATAAAGGGGAATTTCGCTCGGAACTCCCTGTGCAAATTACCAGTATGTCGATTTTAGGTATGGTGAACTGGTCTTACAAGTGGTATAAGCGGGACGGAGAAAAAACGATTGATGAAATTGCCGATATTTATGTCGATTTGATTCTTCATTCGTTATTAACCGATCAAGCAAAACAAGATGCAGCTTTTCAATCTTATTTTTTAAATGATCCACTAGATTCGCATTCTAATTGAATGTGCTTTTATGCGGGATAACAAGACCAACTAGTCGGTCTTATATAAATTATGGGAGGTTTTTGACTATGGATTTTGATTTAACAGAAGAACAAGCCATGATACGTAAGTTAATTCGTGATTTTGCGGAAGCCGAGGTTGCTCCAGGTGCAGATCAAAGGGATCGTACTGGTGAATTTCCAAAGGAAATATTCAATCAATTAGCGAAGCTAGGGATGATGGGTCTTCCTTTTCCTGAGGAATATGGTGGTGGTGGTGGAGATACAATCAGCTTTGCCATTGCTGTAGAAGAGTTAAGTCGAGTATGTGGCTCTACAGGTATTACCTATTCTGCACATATTTCACTAGGGGGAGCTCCTATCCATTTATTTGGCACCCATGAGCAAAAGGAGAAATATTTAACACCACTTTGTACAGGGGAGTACTTGGGTGCTTTTGGTTTGACTGAACCTAATGCTGGTTCTGATGCAGGTGGAACTCAATCAACAGCGATTCTTAAGGATGGTCAGTGGGTGCTTTCTGGTTCTAAATGTTTTATTACGAATGCAAGCTACGCCAAAAACCTTGCAATTACTGCAGTAACAGATCGATCAAAAGGAATTAATGGAATTAGTGCGTTTATTGTACCTACTGATGCGCCGGGATTTACTGTAATTAGTAACTATGAAAAGATGGGACTTCATTCTTCAAATACAACTGAGTTAGTTTTTGAAAATGTAAGCGTTGCTAGAGAGAATCTCCTTGGTGAAGAAGGCAATGGGTTTAAGCAGTTTTTAGCTACTCTTGATGGAGGAAGAATTGGAATCGGGGCGATGGCCGTTGGAATTGCACAAGGAGCTTATGAAAAATCGCTTCAGTATGCAAAAGAAAGAAAACAATTCGGTAACAGCTTATCTTCATTTCAAGCCATTCAATTCAAGCTGGCTGACATGGCTATGAATATTGAATTAGCTCGTAACATGGTTTATAAAGCAGCATGGTTGAAAGATCAAGGAAGAGCATTTAAGAAGGAAGCAGCCATGGCTAAATTGTATGCTTCGGAAATATGCATGAAAGTATGTGATCAAGCGGTACAAATCCATGGAGGTTATGGTTATATGAAGGAGTATCAAGTTGAGCGCTTCTTCCGTGACGCGAAGCTTTTAGAGATTGGGGAAGGAACCTCTGAAGTACAACGAATGGTTATTGCTAAACAGCTGGGTTGTTAATCTTTCCAATAAGATAATTTAAATATAACTTGATGAGGAGGACTTTAATGACTGAATTGTTGCATGTCACGATTGGTCAGTTGCTAGAGCAAACAGCTCGTGTTTCAGGTGATAAAGAGGCGGTTGTATACTATGATTTAGGTCTTCGCTATACGTATCGGGAGTTTGAGAAATTATGTCGAGAAGTGGCTCGAGGGTTTATGTCGCTTGGAATTGAACAAGGCGATCACATGGCTATTTGGGCTACGAATAAACCAGAATGGCTCATCTCCCAATTCTCAACAGCGAAAATGGGCGGCGTACTAGTAACAGTGAATACGAATTATCGCAGAAGTGAGTTAGAATATTTGCTACAACAGTCGGATGCGACAACGATTATTTTAATGGAAGAGTATCGTGGTCATTCCTTCATTGAGACGTTATATGAAGTTGTTCCTGAATTACGGGAATCTAAACCGGGACAGTTACAATCAAAGAAATTGCCAAAATTAAAAAATGTCATTGTTCTTGGTGAAAATCGATATCCAGGCACCTATTCTTGGGATGATGTGTTGAAAGGAAAAGAGCATGTAACTGAGGAAATGTTAGATGAACGTATGAGTAATCAAAGTCCATCTGATGTGATTAACATGCAATATACATCAGGCACAACAGGCTTCCCTAAAGGTGTAATGTTGACCCATTCTAATCTTGTTAATAATGGGGTAAATATTGCTGCTTGTATGAAGCTGACAAATGAGGATCGTTTATGTATTCCTGTACCGTTCTTCCATTGCTTCGGCTGTGTACTTGGGACAATGGCTTGTGTTTCTGTGGGAGCGACAATGGTTCCGCTTGAAGAATTTAATCCAAGCGATGTATTGAGAACAGTCGCTGCAGAAAAATGTACAGGTCTTCATGGTGTACCAACGATGTTTATTGCTGAACTGAATTTAGATGATTTCGATAGCTATGATGTAAGCACGCTTCGAACAGGTATTATGGCAGGATCGAATTGTCCAATTGAAGTAATGAAGAATGTTGTAGAAAAGCTTGGAATGTCGGAAATTACGATTACATATGGACAAACAGAATCGTCACCTGGTATTACGATGACTCGCACAGATGATCCAATTGAGTTACGTGTTTCATCAGTAGGAAGAGCACTGCCTAATGTCGAAGTGAAAATTGTCGATCCAACTACAGGTGAAGAAGTGCCACCGGGTACACAAGGTGAGCTATGTACACGCGGCTACCATGTAATGAAAGGCTATTACAAAAATCCAGAAGCGACGCAAGAAACGATTGACCATGAAGGCTGGCTTCATACAGGAGATCTCGCTGTTATGGATGAGAGTGGCTATTGTAAAATCACAGGTCGTTTGAAAGATATGATTATTCGCGGAGGAGAAAATGTATATCCGCGAGAAGTCGAAGAATTTCTTTACCAGCATCCAGCGATTTTGGATGTACAAGTGGTGGGCGTTCCGGATAAAAAATACGGAGAAGCAGTTATGGCCTGGGTTATTCTGAAAGAAGGCGAAACTTTGACAGAGGAAGAAGTAAAAGAATATTGCAAAGGGCAAATTTCACATTTTAAAATTCCTCGCTATGTCCAGTTTACAAAAGAGTATCCAATGACGGCGTCTGGAAAAATTCAGAAATTCAAACTGAAAGAACAATCAATAGATGTAATCTCAGAATCTACGAAATAAGGAGGGCATGTCGATGATCCAGAAAATATTAATCGCGAACCGAGGAGAAATTGCAAGGAGAATTATTCGTACTTGTAAAAAGTTAAACATTCAAACGGTAGCTATTTATTCTGAAGCAGATGCGGATGCTCCATTCGTTTCTGAGGCAGATGAAGCCTATCTGTTAGGAGCGCCACCAGTACAGCAAAGCTATCTGAATGTCGAAAAGATTTTAGAGATTGCAAGTCTTGCAAAGGTAGATGCGATTCACCCAGGTTACGGTTTCTTAAGTGAAAATGCAGATTTTGCTCGTTCATGTCAAAGCGCTGGTTTAACATTTATTGGACCAAGTCCTGATGTGATGCAACAAATGGGTAGCAAAGTTGAAGCCCGAAAAACGATGGAGCAAGCTGGTTTACCACTTGTTCCTGGATTATCCCGCCCGCTTATTGATGTGGATGAAGCTGTTCAAGTAGCGGAGCAAATAGGCTATCCAATTATGCTGAAAGCTTCTGCTGGCGGCGGTGGCATTGGGATGCAATCGGTTGATAATGAAGCGGAACTAATTAAAGCATTTGAAGGAAATCAAAAGCGAGCACAAATGTTTTTTGGGAACGGTGATATGTTCATCGAAAAACGCATTTTACAGCCGCGACATATCGAGATTCAAATATTAGCAGATACATTTGGCAATGCGGTGTATTTATGGGAACGAGAATGTTCTGTGCAACGTCGTCATCAAAAGGTCGTCGAAGAAGCGCCGTCTTCATTCTTAAGTGAAGAAACGAGACGGAAGATGGGTGAGGCAGCAGTAAAAGCTGTGCAGGCAATTGGCTATTATAATGCTGGTACACTTGAGTTTTTAGTAGATCATGAGCAAAACTTCTACTTCTTAGAAATGAATACACGCTTGCAAGTGGAGCACCCTGTTACCGAAGAAATTACAGGCCTAGATTTAGTAGAACAGCAAATTCGTATTGCTTGTGGCGAGAAGCTTTCCTTTACGCAAAACGATGTAAAGCTAGAAGGGCATGCCATTGAAGTACGAGTGTATGCTGAAGATCCAAAAACGTTTTATCCAGCTCCAGGAAAAATTACGGATTTACAGTTGCCAAATGGAGAAGGGATTCGTCATGAGCTAGCTGTTCATAATCAATCAGTCGTGTCTCATTTCTATGATCCAATGATTGCAAAATTAGTCGTTAAGGGAGAAACGAGAAACGAAGCGATTGAGAGGTTAAAAGAGGCGCTGGCTCACTATAAAGTACAAGGAATTAAATCAAATATTCCATTGCTGGAAGAAATCGCTGCTCACGAAGCATTTAAAAATGGAGATACAACAACAGACTTTATTGATAAATATATTAAAAAAATTACAGTTTAAGGGAGGAATTTTAAATGGCAGAATTAAAAGCGAGTATGGCTGGTAACGTATGGAAGGTAGTTGTAGGAGAAGGGGAAACGGTAACAGATGGACAAGATATCGTGATTTTAGAATCGATGAAAATGGAGATTCCTATTGCGGCAGAGCAATCGGGTTCTGTGAAGGAACTAAAAGTGAATGAAGGCGATTTTGTAAATGAAGGTGACGTGTTAGCAATCATTGAATAAAGTTCATCTAGTAGATTTTCTTTTAGGGAAGAGATCCTGAGTGTTGGTTGAAGTCTCCCACTTCTCTTAATGGTGAAGTGGGGGCTTACTATCTGCTCATTTGCGATAAAATGGAGGCGATGTAATTGAAATGGCCGGAGAAAATCATTATTAAGGAAGTAGGCCCACGAGACGGTCTTCAAAATGAAAAGCGGATTGTTCCAACAGACGTTAAAATAGACTGGATTAATGCTCTATCTAACACAGGGCTTTCTTACATTGAAGCGACCTCTTTCGTTAATCCTAAATGGATCCCGCAGCTCGGTGATGCAATGGAGGTAATGAAGGGCATTAAGAGAAATCCGGATGTAACGTATGCGGCACTTGTTCCGAATAAGAGAGGCCTAGAAGCTGCATTAGAAGCTAATATTGATGAGGTTTCTGTTTTTATGTCGGCCAGTGAATCGCATAATCAGAATAATATTAATAAATCAATAGCGGACACGTATCCTGTTTTGCGTGAAGTTATTGAGGAGGCGATTCAAAACGGAAAGACGGTAAGAGGATATGTGTCAACCGTTTTTGGCTGCCCATATGAAGGAGATGTGCCAATCGAGCAAGCGTTGCGTGTTTGTGATCAGTTATTTGATTATGGCATTCATGAACTTTCTCTCGGTGATACGATTGGTGTAGCTTCTCCTATGCAAGTGGAGCAGTTTCTTGAAGTAGCTCTTAAGCGATATGACAAAAGCAAGGTCGCGCTTCATTTCCATGATACGAGAGGAATGGCGCTTGCGAATATTGTGAAATCGCTAGAGTACGGGATTGTTACCTTCGATGCTTCCTTAGGTGGGTTAGGAGGCTGTCCGTACGCTCCGGGTGCAAGTGGAAATGTTGCGACAGATGATCTTGTTCATATGCTAGATAAGATGGGAATTGAGACGGGAATTGATACTGAGAAACTTATGCAGGCGAGTTTGCTTATTCAAAATAGTTTGCAAACGCCGCTGCCAAGTCATCAGATGGCCGTGTTTAATGCTAGTAAGTGAGGAGTGAAGATATGAAGCTGATAGAAGTGGATCGTGAAACAAAAGGTGTTGCGATTATTACGTTAAATCGTCCTGAAGCAGCTAATGCTTTATCAAAAGCATTGCTTCTTGAGTTAAATGAAGCAATTGCTGAACTACAAACTGACTCTCAGTTACGAGCTGTCATTGTAACGGGGGCAGGAGAGAAGGCATTTTGTGCTGGTGCTGATTTGAAGGAACGTGCCGGTATGGAAGAAGCCGAAGTAAAAGAGACAGTCAAACTGATTGGAAGCACAATTACAAAATTAGCAAACTTCCCGGTTCCTGTGATTGCTGCTATTAATGGTGCTGCATTTGGAGGAGGGCTTGAGCTTGCTTTAGCTTGTGATCTTCGCTTAGCTTCAGAAGCAGCGAAAATGGGCCTAACGGAAACGGCGCTTGGCATTATCCCTGGCGCAGGTGGAACACAGCGCTTGCCACGTGTTATCGGGGTTGCCGCGGCAAAAGAATTAATCTATACAGCGCGTAGAATTGATGCACATACAGCAAATTCGCTTGGAATCGTTAGCCGAGTGGTTGCGCAAGGTGAGCTAATAGAAGAAGCGAAAAAACTCGCTCAGGAGATCGCTGAAAATGCGCCGCTTTCTCTACGAGCGGCTAAAGCGGCTATTAATGAAGGACTAGATGTTTCATTGGAAGCAGGCTTAGCCATTGAAAAAATTCAATATAATACGACGATTCGTTCTAACGACCGATTAGAGGGTCTGGCCGCGTTTAAAGAAAAGCGAAAGCCAGTCTTTACAGGGAATTAAGAAAAGCGTAAGGCATCTGCAATCGTTGACAGATACATAATTTGTCTTTCGAAGAGGTTAGCTTATGACTTTGAATCGGCAACGCTTGAATCTAGACACCAAAACGTATTGAAAGTTTTATATTTTCCTATCTTTTAAAAAAGCGGAGGGATTAGCATGTCACAATCAACGAAAACTACACTGAATGATATTGTGGAAACAATTAAAAAAGGTGGTTCTACTAAATATCATGAAAAAAATGCAGAAAAAGGTAAACTATTTGTTCGTGAACGCTTACAGTTATTATTTGATGAAGGAATTGAAATAGAGGATGCCTTTTTTGCTAATTGTACAAGTGAAGGGCTGCCAGCTGATGGTGTTGTAACAGGCATCGGTAAAATTAACGGCCAAACGGTTTGTGTAATGGCTAATGATTCTACTGTAAAAGCAGGATCATGGGGCGCTAAAACGGTTGAAAAAATCATTCGTATTCAGGAAACAGCGGAAAAATTACAAGTTCCTCTTTTATATTTAGTTGATTCTGCTGGAGCACGTATTACTGATCAAATTGAAATGTTCCCAGGTCGCCGTGGTGCTGGAAGAATTTTTTATAACCAAGTGAAGCTATCTGGAAAAGTACCGCAAATTTGCTTATTGTTCGGTCCTTCCGCTGCTGGTGGCGCATATATCCCTGCTTTTTGTGACATCGTAGTCATGGTTGATGGCAATGCGTCGATGTATTTGGGTTCACCGCGGATGGCTGAAATGGTTATTGGTGAAAAGGTAACGGAAGAGGAAATGGGCGGAGCGAAAATGCATTGTTCAGTTTCTGGATGTGGTGACGTGCTTGCTAAATCAGAAGAAGAAGCGATTGCGTTTGCTCGCCGTTATTTAAGCTACTTCCCAACGAATTATCAACAAAAACCAACACCAGCAGAAGCCAAAGCACCTGCTTCTTTTGAAAAAACATTAGCAGATATTATCCCAGCTAATCAAAATGCTCCATTTAATATGCACGATCTAATCAATCGCATTGTCGATGAAGATTCAGTTTGTGAAATTAAGAAATTATTTGCTCCTGAACTGATTACGACATTAGCTCGTATTGATGGGCAACCGGTCGGGATTATCGCCAATCAGCCTCGTGTAAAGGGTGGCGTTTTATTCCATGATTCAGCGGATAAAGCCGCTAAATTTATTACGCTATGTGATGCTTTCCATATTCCGCTTCTATTCTTAGCGGATATTCCAGGATTTATGATTGGAACAAAGGTTGAACAAGCAGGTATTATTCGTCATGGTGCAAAAATGATTTCAGCGATGAGCGAAGCGACTGTGCCGAAAATTTCCGTCGTCGTACGAAAAGCATATGGTGCTGGATTATACGCGATGGCTGGCCCTGCTTTTGAACCAGATTGCTGTCTTGCGTTACCATCTGCTTTTATTGCAGTAATGGGAGCTGAAGCTGCAGTGAATGCAGTATATGCGAATAAAATAAACGCTTTAGAACCAAATGAGCGCGGTGCTTTTATTGCGCAAAAACGAGAAGAATATAATCAAGATATCGATATCTACCGCTTAGCATCTGAAATGATTGTCGATGCAATTGTTGCACCAAATGATTTACGTGCAGAATTAACAAGTCGATTTGCAGCTTATAATAGCAAACAGTTAACATTTACTGATCGAAAACATGGAGTATATCCAGTTTAAATTATGAATCTATAAAAAACCTACCAGTTTTGGTAGGTTTTTATATGGAAAAGGATAAGAATTCAATTAAACTTTTTTGGTTTCTTGTATTATAAGAAGCAAATATAGTAAGATAGTGTGTAATTACATATTTATACTTATAGTTTATTTTTGAATGCAATCACGGATGGTAACAACGATTGCTCAATCGTTTCTAATAAAGTGTTACTAATGAAAAGAAATAAGCTTGAAATCATTCATGTTTATAAACATCACTCGAAGAAAGTTCACAATTCGCATTTTACAGAAGGTATATGAAACTGATAAAAACAATACGAATGTTTATTATAGGACATTAGAACATTTTAAAGGCACGTTTGGAGCAACGATTTTATTTCACACTTAATGGGCAGTAGTGCCCACTTCAAGATTTTGAGAGAATAAAGAAGGAAAGTGGGAGACAATTGCTGGTAAAGGTCCGATTGGTTCAATAACCATTAGTGGAGGCTAAATACCTCCTTACTGATGGAAGTTTCACTTTATAAACATAGCAACATGAAAAAAGAGGAGCGGCTTGCATTTCTTTTGGGAGGAACTATCAAATGGCAACGAAATATACCGATGACAGCTATACATTACACACCGATCTTTATCAGATTAATATGGTTCAATCTTACTGGGAAGATAACATTCATAATCGAAAGGCCGTATTTGAAGTTTATTTTCGAAAATTACCTTTTAAGAGTGGCTATGCTATTTTTGCAGGACTGGAGAAAATCGTTCATTTTTTAGAACATTTCAGCTTTACAGAAAGTGATATTGATTATTTACGAACATTGGAGTACGATGAAGCATTTCTTACGTACTTAAGCGGGCTGCGTTTTTCAGGAAACTTACGTTGTATGAAAGAAGGCGAACTTGTTTTTGCGAATGAGCCGATGTTACGAGTGGAAGCACCGCTTGGAGAGGCTCAGCTTATCGAGACTGCTCTGCTTAATATTGTGAATTATCACACACTTATTGCAACGAAAGCATCACGTATTAAGCAAGTGCTTGGAGATGAGCCAGCGCTTGAGTTTGGTTCACGTCGCGCTCAAGAAATGGATGCGGCTATTTGGGGAGCACGAGCGGCATATATTGCTGGATTTGATTCAACAAGCAATGTTCGTGCAGGTAAGTTATTTGGAATTCCTGTTTCAGGGACACATGCTCATTCAATGATTCAAGCGTATAAAGATGAATATACAGCCTTTCATAAATACGCGAAAACACATAGAGATTGTGTGTTCTTAGTCGATACATACGACACCCTTCGTTCGGGTATTCCAAATGCGATTCGAGTTGCTAAGGAATTAGGTGATCAAATTAACTTTATTGGCATTCGCTTAGATAGCGGCGACCTTGCTTATTTATCAAAAGAAGCACGTAAAATGTTAGACGAAGCTGGTTTTCCTGAAGCAAAGATTGTCGCTTCTAATGATTTGGATGAATATACTATTATCAATTTAAAACAGCAGGGTGCATGTATTGATGTTTGGGGAATCGGAACGAAGCTTATTACAGCCTATGACCAACCAGCGCTAGGAGCGGTTTATAAAATGGTGGCGATGGAAGAAGAACATGGTGAACTGGTGGATACGATGAAAATTTCATCTAATCCAGAAAAGGTCTCTACACCAGGGCTGAAGCGCATCTATCGAATTATTAATAAAATTAACCACCATGCTGAAGGTGATTACTTGACGATGGAGGATGAAAAGCCGCAAGAAGAAGAGAAATTAAAGATGTTTCATCCAGTACATACATTCCTTAGTAAATTTGTGACTGATTTTGATGCGGTCGATTTACATGAAGATATTTATGAGGATGGTATATTAGTTTATGAATTGCCAGCCATTGATGACATTAAAGCTTTTTGTAAGCAAAATTTACAAGTGCTTTGGCCAGAATATTTACGCGCGTTAAATCCGGAAGAGTATCCAGTCGATTTAAGTCAGAAATGTTGGGATAATAAAATGAGAAACATAGCAGAAGTACAAGCCAAAATGTTATCTAAATAATGTAGAAAGAGGGTAAGTAGATGCGTCCTTTACAGTCAGAAATTATTAAAAAACTGTTAGTTCAGCCTACGATTGATCCTAAAGTAGAATTCAGAAGAAGTGTGGATTTGCTGAAAGATTATGCAAAGAAATATTCATTTATCAAAAGTTTTGTACTTGGTATTTCTGGAGGGCAAGATTCCACTTTATGTGGTTATATCGCTCAAACAGCAGTGAATGAATTAAATGAAGAAAAGAACACAAATGAATATCAATTTATTGCCGTGAGTCTGCCCTATGGTGTACAAGCAGATGAAGATGATCGTCAAGCGGCTTTGCAATTTATTAAGCCAAGTGTGAATGTGACGGTGAATATTAAAGCGGCTGTTGACGCTTCCGTACAAGCGGTTGAAACAGCTTCTGGCCAGAAATTATCGAACTTTTTGAAAGGTAATACAAAAGCACGTGAGCGAATGAAAGTACAATTCGATTTAGCAGGTATTTATAAAGGAGTTGTACTTGGCACCGATCATGCCGCAGAAGCAGTAACTGGATTTTTTACGAAGTTCGGTGACGGAGCAGCTGATTTAGTTCCACTTTACCGTTTAAATAAACGACAAGGTAGAGAAATTTTAAAGTATCTACAAGCTCCTGAACGCTTATATTTAAAAGTACCAACAGCGGATCTTGAGGATGATAAACCGTTAGTACCAGATGAAGCGGCATTAGGTGTTTCTTATGAGGAAATTGATGACTATTTAGAAGGTAAAGACATTCGCATAGAAGCAGCGGAAATTATTGAAAACTGGTACACAAAGACGGAACATAAACGAAATGAACCGATTCATGTATACGATACGTGGTGGAGATAAGAAAAAATTATCAAACTGACCTGGCTTATATAAGAAGGTCAGTTTTTTTAGAATTAGCGGACTATTTGACTTCTTACTTATGCGGTTTTAAGCATCATGTTCTTTTTTTGGCTATGTTTTAAATCAATGTTGAAATTTCATATAATTTCGTGAAATTAACATAGCAATAGGTTTCTTTTAGCGGCATAAAATTCTTGACTGCATAAGGGTATTTTTTGGTATAGGCTCTGTTGAAAGTTTTAAAGGTACAAAACCTTCTAAAAGGCTAAGAAAATCTCGTAAAAGAGGTAAGCAGGTTAAAAAGAGAGGTATAATGAATAGGTTTAATGGTGTTATAACTAAATATATCAGTAACTATATGTACTGATTCAAATGGCTTGACCTGTTTAAAAATGATAAAGAAGCAATAAAGGTAAAGAACTTTATGGTTCAATGTAATGTAGTCTATGCTTATACAAAAACAGCAGGTTTTAAGGAAAGAGAGCTGATATTCGTAAAGGAGATTGAGGTATGGCAGAATTTTGGGAATCAAGTTTTATAGAAAATCAAATGATGTGGGGGTTTGAGCCTTCAGACTCCGCAATCTTGACAAAGGACTTTTTCCTTGAAAAGAAAGTTAAGGATATATTGGTTCCTGGTATTGGATATGTGTAGAAATACAAAGGTTTTTATTGACAACGGTATACATGTAACAGGTATTGAGATTTCAAAAACATCGATTGAATTGGCAAGGCAAAATGGGCTTAATATTAGTATTTTTCATGGTTCAGTAACCGATATGCCTTTTGATAACAAACTTTATGATGGTATATTTTGTTATGCACTTCTTCACTTATTGAGTAATCATGAGAGAGGCAAGTTTATTAAAGATTGCTATGATCAGTTAAAGCCAAACGGATATATGATTTTTACTACTATTTCCAAAGAAGCCCCTATGTTTGGAAAGGGAAAACAACTGGGTACAGACTATTTCGAGATAATGGAAGGGGTAAAAATGTTTTTTTATGATTCTGACTCGATAAAACAAGAATTTGGAAAATATGGACGGATAGAATTTTCGGAAATTGTTGAGCCACATAAGAATATGGAAAATAAACCACCATTTAAATTTATAATGATAAAATGTCAAAAAGAACTATAATTACAATTGCATAAAAAATTAAAAATAGTGAATTGTTAATTGATGAGGCCTATGTGTAACCTATTTCCTAAGACCTTCAAGTGCTTACGCATTATTCTTAAAAGAGATAGCTGAATAGCTTTGTTTTAATAACGATGACCAATAAAAAGAGCATTGATGTCGATTCAATGCTCTTTTTATTCCCTCCTGAAAATCTATTAACCGGTAACCCCTATTCCTCCATGTAGTTTCATAGCTTCGTTTGTTATACGAGATCCAAGTCCCAACCAGCCTCAATCATGTTTCTACAAGTAGGGGGTGAACTGTTTAAATGACGGGATCAAGTCCCAAGGGCCATTACGTTCTACCCCGGCTACCGTTATCATATATCGATATAAAAAATGGTCAATCAGAAATATTTTCTTTTCTGATTGACCTTATAATACGAAGGGCCATTTAATAGAGGTAGGATCTCAAGAAAAATTGAATACTTATGGTATTGTGTGTTTGTGAAAGATGTACTTAAACAATAGGACAGTAAAGTATAAGAAGCAATATGCAGATAGAAAAAGATTTTAGCCAGTAATCAGCTAAGACTTTTTTCTATTCGATGAATATAACTAGGTTGTTCCGTTATATTTTTTACCGTTTGAGGGGATATTATTCTATGATGTATTCCATTACATAGGAGGTTGTTCTAATGGAAGATAAAACAAATATTCGTTTAACTGCTGCGGAAATGTCTAGTTTATGGACCCAATACATAAACGATACATTGGCTGTTTGTGTGAACAGTTATTTCTTGAAAAAAGTAGAAGATGAAGAAGTACGTCCTATTGTTGAATGGACGCTGGATACAGCCAAAGAGAATATTTCCATCATGCAGGAACTGTTTCAAAGAGAAGATTTTCCGATACCTATCGGGTTTACAGAACAAGATGTAAATTTACAAGCTCCAAGACTTTTTTCCGATACATTTTTCTTAGTGTATTTACGGCACATGTCTACTCTTGCAATGTCAACTAGCAGTTTGTCACTAAGATTGGCAACACGGCCAGATGTGGTTACTTTTCATAAGCATGTATTAAATAAAGGGGTTGAATTGCAGGACAAAACACGTGATTTAATGTTAAAACAAGGGACCTATGTAAGACCTCCTTATATATCTACCCCCGACAAAGTGGATTTCGTAGAAAAACAACATTTTTTAGCTGGATTTTTCGGAAAAAGGAGGTCCCTTACTTCAGTTGAAATCTCCCATTTATTTTTTAATATTGAAACAAATTCTGTGGGGAAAGTTTTAATAACAGGATTTGCCCAAACTGCTCAAAATGATGAAGTGAAACAATTTTTCTCAAGAGGAAAACAGCTTTCCAAAAAATATGTAGATACATTTAGCAACTTTTTAATAAAGGAGGATCTACCAGCCCCTATGGGTTGGGATTCGGCTGTTTTAGATACAACAACAAATATTTTTTCAGATAAATTAATGATGTATCATGTCTCAGCAATGACTGCTGCAGGGATTGGAAACTTTGGAATATCATTGGCAGCAAGTCTAAGAAGAGATTTAGGATTAAAATATGCATCTTTAATTCCAGAAATTTCGTTATATGCCGAAGATGGAGCCAATATTATGATTAAACACGGTTGGATGGAGGAACCTCCACAAACAGATGACCGTAATCAATTAATACAGAATTAATTAGTACAATTGAAGAAATAGAATTGATCTTCAGCAATCGGGCGCTATTCTTGAACAAGGATAAGTGCTCGTTTTTCATTTTAGGGCCAGATTGTGGAGGAATGTATTTAAAGTCACTGGCAGTTTAGTTAAGGAAGAGAAAAGGTTCTTTTATGTCTCTTTTGACACATACCGTGACACAAAGAGAGAACGCAATAAAATAATATTTTTGCTGCCGAAATTAATTTTTGTTTTTTTGAAATCAGGATAAAGCAGAATTCCCAATATTAAAAGGGGAGTAATAAAGATGTTGAAAAAAATAAAAGGAGTAGTGTTAATGATGTGGTCATAAATCCATTCGTACACTGGAATCACCTCGATGTTTGGTAATTAATATGTACAAAACAAAAAAGATGATACGGAATGGGGGAATGGACACAAACTGTGTATCAAGATATAAAAACAATCAGGATTAACCTGATTGTTTCTCTGCTGATTTTCTAATTAATGTTATCAAAAATCTAACAATTAAAAATGTGGAAGCTATTGAAATAAAACTATGTATTCCAGTCCAAGATTTTTTATAGGTAATTAATTTTGTGTTTTTTTCAAGCCAAAGTTCAGCTACTACAGCTGGAAAAGTAAATATGAAACACTTAGTGAGTATTCCTAAGATGTTTGATTTTTTAGTTACTTGATTGAAATAAATACACATTACAGGAAAAATTAGATAACTAAACAAAATGCTTATGTCAAAGCTCTTAAATAATCTTACTGGGTACTTTAAATACCCTCTTTTCACCAAAATGTTATCTACAATTGAAGCAATGTAACCTTTTAATAAGAAAATAAGTAACCAATCTTTTAATGGGGGTTTTCTAATTAAATAAAAAAAAGAAACGATTCCTATGAAGAATGATAATCTTATTGTATTTTTTTCAAACTGATTAGCCATACGTCTCCTCCGTTGGAAGTTTCCATTAGTTTAACCAAAAAAAGATGAAAAACAATTTTTTCTTTTTTTTACTTGTTGCACAGTACGAAGATTATATGCAATAGAAGAGAAGCTGTGAATTCAACAATCGGGCGCAAGAATTGAACAATGATGGACTGTTTCAGCAGTCCATTTTTCTTGGTCTTTATTCAGTTAAAGGGCGCAATTCCTTAGCAAGAATTGTGCTTTTTCTTTATATTTAGGGCCGGATTCTGAAGTGAAGTATTGTGAAATGGTTATTGCAAGTATAAAAGATAGTTTAGAAAATTGACAGACGCTAAAACTTAATATGACAGAAAGAAGCATAATCAAATGAACTGATTAAAATCGTCTCCTTGTGGGGCGATTTTTTTGTTTAACTGACTTTTTGCTGAAAACGCAGGGGGAAATTGTGTTTTGTTGTTCTGTATTAAGAACTGATGGTATACTTTTATATGATGTAAAAAAATGTAAATCATAGAAAATACATCGAAAATCAATCTAAGTGTCAGGACATTTTATATAAAAAGAGTAACCATTCACGAGAAAGCAAGAAAAATAAGCTAAGTAAACAAGTTAAGGAGGAAAAGTGTTTCATTTACATTTGGAGCAATTTGTGAGTCATCGATCTGCTTTAAAACAAGGTTGAGTGTGTAAACAATATAGCCGGGGCTCATTTTATCGTCGGCAAACTCTTTACGCACCGGCATTAAAAGAAGCAGGAGGCGAGAAAGATGAATAAAGCTCAAAATCGCTACATGCGTGTAAGAAAGGTTAAATCACAAGCAAAACAGAGGCAATCGAGCAGAAGATTGCTGGCTTTACTAATCTTTTTCTCTTGTTTATTTCTTTTGTATACTGCATTTGTTTTAGGTCGTTATTTTTTTCACTTTACAGATATGTTCACGGAAGAAAACGCTGTTGATGCGTCTACAGCGATATATGATTCTACACCTGAGCATAAGAAAAAAAACGCTTCACAGCAGGAGACTAATATTGCTCAAAAAGATGGTGCAGTGCTGCCGGTTGATGTAACAAATCTAAAGCATATAGAATGGCTCGTTGTAAACAGTGCGATTGTGCATTTCTATCAAGCAAAAAAGCGCTACCCTGTTTCGCTTGAGGAGTTAGCGAGTCCTTATCCGTATAACTGGATTTCGTATGTTCCTAAAGGAATTACGTATAAGCGAACGAGCCGAAGCTATACTCTTCTTTTGGCAGGTGCTTCTCTTGATGCTCAAAAAGAACTAGTGGAAATCCTCGTTTATCCGAGTGTGCACAAATTGGCACTTTCATTTCATGGCAGACCGATTGCTGTTTATCCTATAGCTACAGGAAAAAAAGGAATGCCGTTTTCATCTTCATATGTAACAGAAAGAGTGGTGGAACCGAATGGTCCAGGCTCTCCGTTTGGCACAAGAGGGATTGTACTTGAACAAGAAGTAGCTATACATGGAACAAACAAGCCTTCTTCGGTCGGAAGAAGTGTGTCAGCAGGCTGTTTTCGTTTATTGAATCACCATATTGAAGAATTGTATCCATTTGTCCCAAAAGGAACGCTTTTAAAAATATTAGACGGTGTTCCCGCTGCTTCATCCTTGCCTGAAGGAATTCCGCTTGTGTTAACAGGGAAATCACTTGAAAGTGAAAAAAATCCGGGTGTCAGGTACAAGTGGCGAGGATAATGAAAGAGGGGACTACATTGTGCTTCGTGTACAACATGTTGGCGGTACGACTTATACAAGTAAGCTTAATGTACGCTACCTAGTAGTGTGCATTTTTTTATGAATAGATTTTCGCAAAAGCGATTCGCAATTATGCGAAAAATTATCACTTTTGCGAGATTATCTGAATCTAGGTCTTTTTTATAAAGGATACTTGTTGGCATGAAACTTGCAATATGATTAAGCAAGAGGAGTAATGTTTCGTTCAATATATCAATCACAAAACAACATGATGATTCTACGTTTAAGTATTGGACAGATAAAACGAGAATGGAGAGATGCAAATGAAAATCTATGTGATTATGCAACTTACTTTTGATACAGCAGAAAAGTCTGTGAATAAAGGAGAGTATAAATGAACTTATCTACTTCGGAATTGTTTATCGGACAAATAGCCCGTTTGCGACGGATATTTACAGAAGACGATGTTCAACAATGCAATGAATTAACAAAAGATTTTAATCCAATCTATCAACCAAATGAGGATAGTTGGAAGAATCGTTATTCGCAGCCGATTGTTCCTGGAATGTTGGTGGAGGGATTAGTTACCCAAGTGATTACCGATAAACTTCCGGGACGTGCTTGTGTATTGCTGCAAAAAGAGATGATTTATTATCATCCGGTACATGCCGGAGATGTCATTACCGCTGAATTGACGATTATTGATGTTAATCTTGAAAGAAATTGGGTTACGCAAAAGGTTACATGCTTCAATCAAAATGGAACCGAGGTAATTAAAGGACAAGTTGTTCTTTTTGTATTATCGGAAAGGTGATTGATATGGAGAAGACGATAAATTTACTAGAAGACTGGGGACACATTGAAGTTGATGGCAGCGGGCGACTGATTCATCTCAGCCCAGATTTTTGTGAAAACTTTTCGATAAATAAGAGTGCTTACTTAGGGGCTCCAATTTATGATGTAATTCATGGAATGTATGGCCGAAGGCGTAAAAAAGTCTTCTTCGGTGTTATTTCCGGGATTAATTGTTTAATTAGAGTGACGAAACAGAATCAACAGGAGATTTATCGGGTGATAGCTCGTGATGGAGATATTGAGCATCATGAAATGGTATCGTTCATGCATGCGATTGATTTAGCTAAAATGAACAAAAAAAAGCCCCACCAAAACAAATACAGCTTTGAGGAAATTATTGGGGATAGTATGGCAATGAAGGAGGCTAAAGAATTAGCCATTCGAATTGCGACTAGTAATTCAACTGTGCTGCTGACAGGGGAAAGTGGGACGGGAAAGGAATTATTCGCTCAAGCGATTCATGGTATAAGCAGAAGGAAAAACAATCCTTTTATTGCAGTAAATTGTGCAGCTATCCCGGGGGAATTATTTGAATCAGAGCTTTTTGGCTATGAACCCGGAGCATTTAGTGGAGCAAGAAAGGAAGGGAAGCCTGGAAAGTTTGAATTAGCTATGAATGGTACCCTTTTTCTTGATGAAATATCAGAACTTCCTTATGAAGCACAAGGAAAGCTGCTCCGTGTGCTTCAGGAAAAAGAGGTTGAGCGCATCGGAGGAACTGTTAGTAAAAATATCGATATCCGTATTATTGCAGCAACGAATCGTGACTTAGGAAAACTTGTTGAGGAAGGGAAGTTCAGGCAGGATTTATTTTATCGACTTTATGTCTTCGATTTAACAATTCCTTCACTTCGGGAGAGAAAAGAGGATCTTCTATCATTAGCTCATTATTTTATTGATTTTTTTAATGAGAGGTTTGATCTGGACGTTAAATTCATTGATTCCAAGCTTCAAGAGTGGATCTTGAACTATGAATGGCCAGGAAATGTTCGTGAATTAAGGGCCTTTATTGAAAGGGGAATGAATATTGTTGAAGGAGATACCCTTTCGATGAATACGATCTATTTTTCACGCCAAATGTCTACCAATCCAACAAATAGGGAGATTACGCCTCTGCAAAGTTTAGAGGAAGAAGTGAGAAGTGCAGAGATAAACGCAATCCAACGAGCTTTACAAGAAGCAAATGGTGATCGAACTCTAGCTGCTCAAAAACTAAAAATACATATTGCCAGCTTGTATCGAAAAATAGCTAAGTACAATCTGAAATAATACTAGCACACTACTCAGTAGTGTGTATTTTTTTTGTATCAGAATTTGTAACTGCGATAAGAAGAACACCGGAAGAACTAGAGGGAATGAAGTTGATTTTACACCGGCTTGAAAAAGAATCTGTAGAAGGAGGTGAAAGAAACAAAAGCGACTGTCATTATTACAACCAATCCTGGCTGTCTCCTTCAAATGAAAGTAGGGGTTGAGTGGGAAAATTTATCTTCATCTTATTGAATATTTAGCGGATGGTACTGGAATAAAGTAAGTGGAAAAAAGGATATTTCTATGCTGAGCAGGGATGTTTCTTTATGTATTGATGATTACAGTGCACTTGTCAACATCAACAGTGTATTCAAATAAACATTTTTATGTCGGATTAACAAGTTGAACATATATAGAGTTAACGTATTGCGTCTGGAAAATATAGTATTTTATTTTAAGTGGGGCCTATCAGATGGCTTTTTTTGTTTAATTTAAGGGTTTTGTGCAGGAAGTTGTTGGTTTTTGGTTTAATCGTACAAAGATATGTTCTCGTGGAGATGGGCGAATATGAGTTGAAACTTGTTTTTTCAACAATTATCGTGTGATTCAAAAATGAAATGTTGATTCATTTTTGAAACGCGAGAACCTGCAGTAATCTATTTGTTTGATTTAAATATAAATCGACAAAGAATAAGTAGTAAGAAAATCCGATAAATGTAGGCAATTTCCTTTTGGCACACTTTTTGCATTATGTATATAGTATTCCAAATTATTAGGGGGAATTGACATGTTTACGACAGTAAATCCAGAAATTGAGCAAATTAGACAAATGGTAAGAAACTTTGTAGAAAATGAAGTAGAGCCGTTCGCGCAGCAAATTGAAGAAGAGGATAGAATTCCGGAGCATTTAATCGCGCAAGCAAAAGAACTTGGATTATTCGGAATGAGTATCCCTGAAGAATACGGTGGAATCGGATTAGGAATGGTTGGAAAAGCTGCGGTTTTGGAGCAGTTAGGAAGAACACATAACGGATTTGCTACGTTGATTAGTGCTCATACAGGTATTGGAAGTACAGGGCTAGTTCGCTTAGCTTCTCCATTTTTAAAGGATAAATATTTACCGGAGCTTGCGACAGGCAGAAAGACAGCGGCATTTGCTTTATCTGAGCCAGGTGCAGGATCAGACGCAACGAACTTATCGACAAGAGCAGAAAAGGTAGGGAATAAATGGATTCTAAACGGAACAAAGCATTTTATTACAAATGCACCGATTGCTGATGTCTTTACAGTTTTTGCACTGACAGATAAAGATAAAAGAGCAAAAGGTGGAATTACGGCTTTTCTAGTAGAAAAAGATTTTCCTGGTTTCACAATCGGTAAAAAAGACAAAAAAATGGGGCTGCGTGGTTCATATACCGCACAATTAATTTTCGAAAACTGTGAAGTTCCAGAGGAAAACGTTATCGGTGAAGTCGGAATGGGGTATATGGCCGCTTTAAAAATTCTTAGCGAAGGCCGCATTGGGTTAGCTGCAAGAGCAGTTGGATCTTCTGAAAAACTAATTGAATTATCGGCTTCCTATGCGAAGGAGAGAATTCAATTCGGGAAACCAATTGCTTCGAACCAAGCGATTCAATGGATGCTAGCGGACATGGCGACGGAAACAGAAGCGGCAAGAAATTTAATGCTAAAAGCAGCACATATGGTCGATGAAGGGAAAAAAGTAGTAAAAGAGTCTTCAATGGCTAAATTGTTTGCTTCAGATGTCTTTAATCGAGTGGCAGATAAAGCGGTTCAAATTCATGGTGGAATGGGATATGTATCCGATTATCCAGTGGAGCGTTTTTACCGCGATGCCCGCATTACACAAATTTATGAAGGAACAAATGAAATCCAAAGATTGATCATTTCTAGAAATGTGCTTGACGAAAATTAATATGCCTTTGCTGCGCTAGGTTTTGCGAGTCTCGTTTGGTTTGTTGCTTTTCGATTTTAGTTCTAAGCTCGTTGATTCGGTTCGTCGTGCTGAGAAAGTATGTAATATTCATTTTTGCTTCGCAGTTTTAAGAAAATTATCAATTTTGCGAAAAGAGTTAGGGTTTTGGAGCATACTTTCCAAGGGTACTTGTTGGCATGAAACTTGCATTATTAATAAGCGAGGAGGGATTTACATTATTTAATTTTCATTTACAAAAGAACAAGAGTATTTTTGAAAAAATGGTAAAGGAATTTGCCAGAGAGAAGCTTGCTAAACTAGACAAAATGGGACAGAGAAGGGATCACTTCAAGACATGTGTAGAAGAAGCTAGGTGAAATGGGTATTAACGTGATGCGCGAATTATAAGAATTTACGAAGGAATACCTGAAATTCAAAAGAAGATTATTTCCGTCCAATTACATCGGAAATATCAATAATGAGGAGGAATTCATGATGGTCTATCAAAATCTATTGCTTGAAAAGGAAAATCAGGTTGGCATTATTAAAATTAATCGTCCTGAAGTAAGAAACGCCCTAAATAATCAAACGGTTACGGAAATCTTATCTGCATTGGAAGAGTTAGAGAATGATAAGGAAATAGGAGTCATTGTTTTTACCGGAGTTGGTGATAAGGCATTTGCAGCGGGAGCTGATATTAACCAGCTTACGACCAGGAAATCAATCGATGCATTCAATAATGGAAGTATGACCGAAGTGTATCGCCGCATTGAAAATAGTAAAAAGGCAACCATTGCCGCCATTAATGGGTTTGCTCTTGGCGGTGGAAGCGAATTGGCAATGAGCTGTGATATTCGGATGGCATCTGATAATGCAAAATTCGGTTTACCTGAGTTGAATTTATCGGTTATCCCGGGTGCTGGCGGGACGCAGCGATTAACGAGAATCATCGGTAAGGGTCGAGCGATGAATATGATTTTAACAGGGGAATTCATTTCCGCGAGTGAGGCGAAAGCGATTGGTTTAGTGTCAGACGTGGTTCCATTAGAGGAATTGATGGATGCTGTCTGTGAAAAGGCTGAACGAATATTAGCAAAAGGACCGCTTGCTGTTCAAATGGCTAAGCTTGTTGTTAATCGAGGTTTTGAGGTTGATATGGATACCGGATTACTGATTGAAACCTTAGCCCAAGCCTTTTTGTATGGAACAGAAGACAAGGTAGAAGGAACGAAAGCTTTTCTTGAAAAAAGACAGGCATCGTTTTCAGGGAGCTAAATGGAGAAACGGACTTTATTCACTTAATCTTCTTTGTCAGAAGACGAGCCTTAGATGAATCTGTAAAAGCAATCAATGTAAAAGCGTTGTAGGATTTGCTGGCTTCTTTTTTACAAAAAATAGGGCTGAAAAGATTGCAATATATAACTCTTATAAAAATAAAAGGAGATGTTTATTAATGATAAAAGAACTAACGTACAACGATATTCAAGTAGGGGATATGGAATTTTTCACTAAGACTATTACAGATTCTGATATAACTCAATTTGCTGGGCTGACTGGCGATATTAACCCGATTCACCTTGATGAGGAGTTTGCTAAGGAAACACCTTTTAAAGAAAGAATTGCCCACGGCTTTTTAACAGGTAGTTTTATTTCTACAGTTATTGGAACGAAGCTACCTGGAGTGAATTCTATCTATTTGTCCCAAAACTTAAAGTTTACTGCTCCCGTTAAAATTGGGGATACGATTAAGGCAACTGTTGAGGTAGTCGAAAAAAGGGATGATAAGAAAATTATTAAGCTAAAAACACAAGTATTGAATCAGCACCAGAAGATGGTGGTAGATGGAGAAGCAGTCGTTATGAAACTATAGAAAGTAAGGAGAAATAGGATAGGGATTCCCTCAAGTAATCGGTAAACATCAAATAGAAACGGCAGGGAGGGAATATTTCATTTAATAGTTCAATCACAGGACAACATAATTGTTTTACGTTAGCAAGTATCCAATGAAAATGGACAGATGCAAATGAATATCTACGTGATTATGCGGAGGAATTCAAGAAAACCATGATTGGCACAGGAGTTTAATATTGCAATGGGAGGAATTCACTTCCTCCTATTTACTTCAAAAGTTTGTCATTGGAGGGACGAAAGAATGTTATCATTGTTGAATTTACTTGTTTTCCTAGCTGTGGCTGGATATGCAGCATATTTGTTTGTCAACCTTGTATACACCCGTTATTTATTTATCAAGCTTGGCAAAAAAGCTGAGTTCGAACCAAACCTTAAAGAACGAATTAATTTGATATTAATCAATGGTTTTGGTCAGTCCAAATTATTTAAAGACAAGAAAAGCGGTTTGATGCATCTAGTATTATTTTATACCTTTTTTATCATTCAAATAGGACTCATAGAACTTATCATAAAAGGATTTATTAAAGGCTATGAATTTCCTTTTGGTGAGGGGCATAAATATTTCAGTCTTCTGCAGGAGTGGGCTACATTCCTTATGCTGTTAGCTGTCGTATATGGATTTTACCGCCGTTATGGGGAAAAGTTAAAGCGATTGCAATGGAAGCGTGATGGCAAAGCTGCTTTTGTCTATATCGCTTTATGTACTCTAACCTTATCTATCTTGCTTACATTAGGATTCGAAGTAATTATGTTAGATCATGAACTGAATCTGGCTTATGCCCCATTTTCTGGTGCTATTGCGTTATTATTTTCTGGCATCGGATCAACCGCAGGAACTGTGTTGTTCTACGTATTTTGGTGGGTTCATATGTTAACGGTCTTTACATTTCTGGTGTTTGTCCCACAGTCCAAGCAATTTCATGAGTTATTTGCCATGGTCAATATCTTTTTTAAGAAAAGCGGACCTGTTGGGAAGTTAAGGAAGATTGATTTTGAGGATGAGACAGCTGAAGAATTTGGTGTCGGGAAAATTGAGAATTTTACCCAGCATCAGCTGATTGATCTGTACGCATGTGCAGAATGTGGACGATGCACGAATATGTGCCCCGCTTCAGGAACGGGAAAAACGTTATCTCCAATGGATCTGATTGTGAAGATGAGGAATCACTTGACAGAAAAAGGAGCAGCGGTTACTTCTAGAGAACCGTGGATGCCGGCTTTTGCTTTTAAAAGCACAAAAGGGAATCAATTAGCTTTAGCTGAGGCTGGGTTTCAGGAAGTAGCAGCAGCGAGCGAAGGTGTGAGTTTAATTGGAGATGTCATTACAGAAGAAGAGATTTGGGCATGTACGACATGTCGTAACTGTGAAGATCAATGCCCGGTGATGAATGAGCATGTAGATAAAATTATCGATCTACGCCGTTATCTTGTCTTAACAGAAGGAAAAATGAATCCTGATGCTCAGCGTGCAATTACAAATATCGAACGGCAGGGAAATCCGTGGGGACTTAATCGAAAAGAACGTGGAGATTGGCGTGAAGGACGCGAAGATATTCATGTTCCAACTGTCAAAGAAATGGAGAAGTCTGGAGAAGAGTTTGAATATTTATTCTTCGTTGGCTCCATGGGTTCTTACGATAACCGTAGTCAAAAGATTGCTCAATCATTTGCTCGTATCATGAATGCAGCAGGCATTTCATTTGCTATTCTAGGGAATAAAGAGAAAAATTCAGGTGATACGCCACGAAGGCTTGGAAATGAATTTTTATTTCAGGAATTGGCTAATGCCAATATTGAAACATTCCAAAAGCATAATGTGAAGAAAATCGTAACAATGGATCCACATGCCTATAATACGTTGAAAAACGAGTACCCGGAATTTGGTCTTGAAGCAGAAGTATATCATCATACAGAATTGTTGGATCAATGGATTAAAGAAGGAAAAATAAAATTCACAAAAGAATTGAATGAGGTCATCACTTACCATGACTCCTGTTATTTAGGGCGCTACAATGATGTATACGACCCGCCTCGTGAAATTTTAAAAGCGATTCCGGGTGTAAAAGTTGTTGAAGCTGGCCGCAACCGCGAAAATGCTATGTGCTGTGGAGCTGGCGGTGGTATGATGTGGACGGAAGAGAATACTGGAACACGGATTAACATTGCAAGAACAGAACAACTTCTTGAGACAAAACCAACAATGATTGGAAGCGGTTGTCCATACTGTTTAACGATGATCAGTGATGGGGTGAAGGCAAAAGAAGTTGAGGGGACAGTAGAAAACTACGACATCGTTGAAATTTTGGAAAAAGCATTGTGATTTATAGAATAATAAACTTAATTAGCAAGAAAAGAACGTAAGAAAATAGATCATGCCAGGGAGTTTCTCGGGTAGGATCTATTTTTTTGCTATTAAACTCTCTTTTTTGAGAGAATCTTAGGATTTTGGTGTATGTTTGGTTAGTATGGAACTTACCTTATTAATTAATAACCGAGGCGCTGATAAAGTAGATTTAGAACATTTTTATATTCCTTCCAGACCGATGTTCTGAGGGGATTTTTTTGTTACAGAGATTGAACTATTTACACGGAAATAAACATTGTAAAAATGAGTGAAGCATCATTTTGAAAGATATGTTAAATAATTTTTTAGCGACTCCAGTCTTGAATATCTTTTAATTTTAGGGTCTTTTTTCGTTTCTTTCGTGATATTTATTATTTTAAATGAGATAAATTGATTAATTCAAAGTAAATTAGGAGGGAGGGGATGAATCGCCTTCTGATTGGGAGGGTTACTTGCCATCTCGATTCTATTTGATCTAAAAAGAAGCGAATGATTATTTAAAGTGGGGGGAAGTAATGAGTATACAGGGAGTTATTTTGGGCCTTACTGTTTTGTTATCTGGAACACATATAGATGTTCAAGAGACTCAACCGATAATGAAATTTGAAGAAATAAATGCTCAACAAGTTTCGGTATCTAGCAAGCTGTCTCCGAAACAAGCGAAGGCTGTCATTAGCAAAAAAGCAAAAGCAACGGTTGAGGCTATTAAAAACAAGAATATGAAACAATTAAAAACTATGATTCATCCTGATAAGGGAGTTAGGTTCTCGCCCTATACGTATGTGAACAAAAAATCTGACCTTGTATTTAAGTCTTCTCAAATAGGAAAGCTCCCAACCAGCAAGACCGTTTACACATGGGGGGCATACGATGGCTCAGGTAATCCAATCAAGGCGACGTTTAATCAGTACTACCGTAATTTTATTTATGACCGCGATTATAAAAATATGAAAAAAGTCGGGTATAATCAAACGATAGGGAAAGGAAATACGGTTAACAATATTCGTAAGGTGTACCCAAACTCCATCGTGGTTGAATATTACTTTGGGGGCACTAAGAAATACAGTGGTATGGATTGGTCCAGTTTGAAGCTAGTTTATGAGAAAAAAGGCAGCAAGTGGTATCTTGTAGGTATTGTTCACGATGAATGGACGATTTAACTATTGGGTAAAAATCCTTCAATACACATGCTTATTTTATTATAGTAGTAGGACTGTTAAGATATTCTTTCTTGAATCGGAATAAGATGGAATGCCTGATGCGGTGAATGTCGCAGTTTAGTTTAAGTATATTCCTTTACAAAGTTATAGAAAAAGCCGATTATCTCAGTAAAAGGAAATCGGCTTTTCTTCTTTAATTCTTTTTTAAACAATAACAATTGAAAAATTAGGTTTCATCGAACAACACTTAAGCACCAAATAATTTGTTCATACTGTTTTGTTACCAACCGATTCGTTCTCCATCTCTGAAGAATTCCCCGTTAGGTCCATCAGATCCAGTCGTCGCTAACCAAAGGATAGACTCAGCAGCTTGCTTAGGATTTCTTGAAGCAGATGGTCCACCCATATCGGTGCTTACCCATCCCGGATCGACCGCATTTATTTTGATATCACCTTTGATTTCTGCAGCTATCAATTGTGTTAATCCATTTAGGGCAAGTTTAGACAACTTATATGCGCCTACTCCTGGATAGGACATTTCGCTCATCGCTCCATATTCTGAGGAAACATTAATAATTCTCCCATAGCCTTGTTGTTCCATGATAGGAATAAAGGAACGGATGACATGGTAAGCGCCGAAGAAATTCGTTGCCATCGTTCTCTCTAGAATGGAAGGGTCCATAGCCGCTAGCTTTTTATTATCATCCAAATATACACCAGGCATTATTAATCAATACGTCTAATTTTCCATACTCCTTTTTAACTGTAGCAGCTGCATGGTAGATGCTTTCTTGATTGTCTACGTCCATCACCACAAAGGAAACGTTAAGATTTGAATCTTTAAGTTTTTGCACTGCTTCATGACCCATCTCTGGATTTCGACTTGTTAAAACGACCTTAAAACCTTTCAAAGCCAATTGTTTGACCAGCTCATATCCAATTCCTCGATTCCCGCCGGTGACAAGTGCAACTTTTATATCCTTTAACATTTTAAAACCCCCATTTTCGACTATTAATCTTGGGTTAGAGTAAATTTTCTTACACCCTAAAAATCTAATAAAAGAAAGTAGGATAGGAACATAAAATCAATAATGAACAGGAAGTTCTTAAAGGCGTTGAATTTATTCCTTTAATGAATGACAGGTGGTTTTCTATTAATTAGTAAAGGAAATCTCTATTTTATCATTTTTATGAATATCTTCCGTTCCGGCATCTAAAGCAGTCTTGTAATATGAACATTTATGTTCGATAAGCTCCATTGTTTTTTTAAATCCTTCCATCTGTGCTTCTACAAGTGCTTTTCGTTCCACGAACATGTCATATCTTTGCTGCAACGTGGAATCCCCATCAGAACACCAATCAATGAAATTTTTAATTTCCTTAATAGGCATCCCCGTGGCTTTCAGACATTCAATTACTTTTAAAGCACCGATATCGGATTCTTTAAACAATCGTGTTCCGCTAGGTGTCCGTTCTACAAAAGGCATAAGCCCCTCTTTATCGTAGTAACGCAAGGTATATACTGTAAGATTTAATTCATTTGCCACTTCGCTGATAGAATATGTCTTCATCATTTATCTCCCCTTTTTATGGGTATAGACTTCGAGTTAACTCTATGTTGTAAGGGGATTTTATCACGGTATTTTTTGGATGTCAAAGTCGTCTTATAGGGAAAGTAGAAATCGACTTTGTGCATTAGAGCTATACTTACTTTTAAAAAAATGTGGTTAGCTATAGGCTAGATTGATAGATGATATGAAACTTGTATGGCTGGGGGGATTTTCAAAAGAAATATAAACTAATTGCTTGACCTAGAGTTAACTATAGGGATTAACATTGTTTTGCAAGAGAAAAAAGTGGAGATAGAAATGAATGAAGGGGAATTGTAAATTGAGTTCTTCATTTATACCGGTATAAGCGCATTCTCTTGAAAAATATAAATTAATAGGAGGCTTTTTTTTATGATAACTGCTAAAGCACGAGCTGTTGACGGTCCAGACAAACCGTTTCGAGCTGCTGAAATTAAACGACGCGATCTTGATTTGCATGATGTTCTAATTGAAATTAAATATGCAGGAATATGCCATTCTGACATCCATACTGCACATGGAGAATGGGGTCCAGTGAACTATCCACTCGTACCTGGACATGAGATTGCGGGAATTGTCACGGATGTAGGAGCTGAGGTCACGAAGTACAAGGTTGGTGATCGTGTAGGGGTCGGATGTATGGTTGACTCCTGCGGCGAATGCGACAACTGCTGTAAAGGAGAAGAACAATACTGTCTTAAAGGAAATATCCCCACCTATGCGGGTGTTGACAAATACGGAGAGCCTACTCAAGGTGGTTACTCTACCCACATTGTCGTAACGGAGGACTTTGTAGTCAGAATTCCTGATAGCATTGAGCTTGATGCCGCAGCACCATTACTATGCGCAGGTATTACGACATATTCCCCACTAAATCATTGGGGAGCTGGCCCAGGTAAGAAAGTAGCTGTTGTTGGTATGGGTGGTCTTGGTCATATGGCTGTCCAAATTGCACATGCCATGGGTGCCGAGGTTACCGTTCTGTCGCAAACATTGAAGAAGAAGGAAGATGGTTTGCAATTGGGCGCAGACAACTACTATGCCACAAGAGATTCAGAAACATTCGAGAAACTTGCCGGAACCTTTGACTTAATTATTAACACAGTAAGTGCAAAGATTAACTTGGATGCATATTTAGGACTTCTTACTCTTGATGGAACTCTCGTAAATGTCGGTGCTCCTGCAGAGCCGTTGTCACTAAACGTGTTTAATTTAATCGGTCATCGTCGTTCATTTGCAGGTTCAATGATTGGAGGCATCCGTGAGACTCGGGAAATGTTGGAGTTCTGTGCAGAACATAACATTGTTCCTAAGATTGAAGTCATTTCAGCCGACCAAATTGACGAAGCCTACGAACGTGTATTAGCTTCAGATGTGAAGTATCGATTTGTGATTGACATCAGCACAATGTAAGCTGCGTAAATGATAAGTTCTATTGGTCATCCTTTTTTATTTTAACTTTTTAAGCTTTAGAATAGAGTTTTTGTCTTACAAGCATCTTAATTTACAGATTTCCCGAACGAGAAAGCCCACTTCTTTAGAGGTGGGCTGATAGTGAGGTCGAACCAGGCGTGTCTCGTGACACGTTAATGGTTCGATTTTTTCGTGTTGTGGGTGTATTTCTTGTAATGAGAACATGTGTTCTTTTATAATGGTTTTATAGAAAACAAGAGAGGAGGAAAAAAACATGTTTGTTACACACTCATTTCGTATTCCCTATGAGAAATATCTATATGAAGAATTAAGAATGATGCAGAGAGAAGCAGCTTCTGTATGGAATGATATCGTTCGAGAAGCGACTTCTTATTATGTTTCTCGTAAAAAGTGGTTAAGTAAAACAGAGATTCAATCTGTTCGAAAACAAACGTATCAGCTCCATTCTCAGACCGTTCAAGCCATTGCGGATAAGTATGAAGCGAATCGAGAAACGATTCGACAGCTTCGAAAAACGGATAAAAAAGCGAAGTATCCGTGGAGAAGAAAATACTATTATTGCATCCCATTAAAAAAAGCATCGATGGATATAACCAAAGATACCATCTCGATAAAAAAGGCATCCTACGGATTTTCACTTCCTGAATTGTTGACTAAAAAGAAAAAGAAGAATTGGAACGAAAAATTTCCAAAGAAAAATGAGGCTATTCTTCTTCCTAATCTTTCGGAGGAACCGTTAGATGAATGTAACTACGCAGAAATTGTATGGAGAGACGGTGCCTATTGGTTTTGTTATACTGTGCAAGTCCCTGAAAGGGATGTATCATCGTTTGATAAAAAGGCGGCTGGTGCTGATTTAGGAGAAATTCATGCCGTGGCAGTCGCGACAGAAAACAAGGCTCTTCTTGTTTCAGGACGAGCCATGCGTAGTATCTCTCAATTCCGAGCGAAAGTATTGGCGGAGTTAAGTAAAAAGATGTCTCGCTGTAAAAAAGGCTCTAATCAATGGAAAAAGTATAAACAAGCCAAACACCGCATTCGTCAAACGAGTAAAAATCAACTCAAAGAGTTGGAACATAAAACCACAAAAGAAGTCGTTTCTTTTTTAGTCGAAGAACAAGTTACACATTTCGTGATAGGCAATGTATCAGGCATTGAAAAATTGACAAAGAAGAACGAGAAAAAGAAACAAAAAACTAGTAAAGTCAGAAGGCAACAACTGTCGTTGTGGAACCAAGGGAAAATGAAACAAAAACTCACCTATAAAGCTGCATTGATGGGGATAAAAGTAGAGGAAACAGAAGAAAGCTACACCTCTCAAGATTGTCCGTTTTGTAACGGACGACATCAAGCGAAAGGAAGACACTTTATTTGTTCTGTTCATAAAACAGAAATCCATCGTGATGTAAACGGAGCACAAAATATTACCCGTAAAAAACATACGATGGCAGTCCAATCTCTTTATTCGGTCCTATTCAAACAACCGATTTGGTATAAACGCTTTTTGTCTGAAGAAATCAGACAAAAAACGAAACATCCCAAGGATAAACCGAAGAAAGAACCAAGTATCGCCAGTCGAATGGCGTAGTGGCACCGACCTTGCCCTTTTGAAAGACTGTTTTTCTCTCAAAAGTTGCTCGCCCAAGTTTCACCCCTGCACCTTCCTGTGGAAGTTTGTAAGTGGAATGTTTGCGAGAAAGAACCCCACTGGCTTCAGCCATGGGAGTGGTCAGTAGGATTAATAGCTGCATTCACTGGAATTGGAGCTTACGTACTTTTGAAGTTATTTAAAGAAAATCCTATAGTTGGTTTAGCAACAGGGTCAACAACTGGAAACGCTGTAGCTACACCAGCCGTTGTTGCCGCAGCATGTGTAATATCTGCCATAGTCTGTCCGATTATTGTTAGCTATGTATTTAAAATATCCGAAAAGAAAAAAGCTAAAAAATCAATTTCAAGTGCAGCATAATAAAAAGTAACTTGTTCGGATGTCTGACCCATCACGGCTCCGGTCCTGCTCCTGTATTCTTTGGTTCAGGCTATGTTTCGCAAGATAAATGGTGGTTAATCGGATTTGGCGTTTCAGTCATTCATATTATTATTTGGGGTGTTGTTGGAGGACTCTGGTGGAAAGTACTTGGTTTATGGTAAAAGATAAACTAAAATAAACTTTGATATTGGTTCAAAAGGGAGATTTTTTATGTCAAATATAGGTTTTCGTGTTTTTGAAGACATTGAAAGACCATCAACGGAGTTAATTCTAGGTTTTGCAGGTATGCAAGCTGCCAACGTTGGGGATTGTATGAATAAAATGGCTGCAATTGACTCATCTATTCAAAAAGTCAATAAACAAAATTTGCTTGGACCAGCCTATACCGTTAAAGTGCCAAGCGGGGATAATCTATTAATTTTTCTTGCTATTGAAAGAGCGCTGCCGGGCGATATCCTTGTCATTGATGGAGAAGGATGTATGGATCGAGCACTAGTAGGAGAAGTTCTGTCGAAACTTGCACAATCAAAAAAATTGGGTGGTTTCTTAATTGATGGTTGTATTAGGGATTACGAAGTATTAAGTCAAATGGACTTACCTATTTTTGCGAAAGGACGAACACCGAATGGTCCTTATAGAAATGGTCCAGGAGAGATAAATGTTCCTGTTAGTATTGGAGGAAAGGTTGTTTGTCCTGGAGATATCATCATAGGAGATGATGATGGCGTTATCGTTATAAAGCCCGAAGAGGCAAAAGAATTACAACAAAAAGTGTTGGAACTCCAGAATAAAGAAGCAGCTATCTTAGAAAAAATAGAAAAAGGAAAAGGCTTAGATTTAAAGTGGGTTTATGAAAAATTAAATCAAGAGCATTGTGAATTCATTAAAAAGTAATTCATCAATAGGCATAAAATGATTGCGGGTTATTGCTATCTGGCACATTTTGGAGAGATCATCCACAAATGGATAGGACACAAGTATTTAGCACGCTAATTAATACAATGACAAAACGATAATATTAAACAGTCCGACCCCGATTTCGCTAAAGTATACTTTTGCGATTTCGAGGTCTTTTTCCTGTTAAACCCTTGTCAATCCAGTGTTCTTTCAATTTTCTTTTTTAGCAAAGCTTTATTTTAACTCGAACAGTGGAATGCTGGTGGATAAGGTGGATTTTAGCAGGAGATTATTTTGGTTGTACAGAGATTGCAAAGTTAAAATAAACATTTACGATTCGTTTGATAAAAAGTGCTTAAGCATGGTATAAGTGTAAAGGAAGCAGAGACATTTTGCTTTTTAATTTTGGGACAAGGGGTTGGCCTGGTATCCCATCATGAGAGGATTTGAATTTGAATATGATAGATAATTTTTGGCGTGATTTACCACGACCTTTTTTTATACTGGCACCAATGGAAGATGTGACGGATGTTGTTTTTCGTCATGTAGTGAGTGAAGCAGCTAGACCGGATGTGTTTTTTACAGAGTTTACAAACTCGGAAAGCTATTGTCACCCAGAGGGGAAGAGTAGTGTGCGTGGGCGTTTGACTTTTACAGAGGATGAACAACCAATTGTAGCCCATATATGGGGGGATAAGCCTGGAAATTTTCGGCAAATGAGTATTGGTATGGCGGAACTTGGGTTTAAGGGAGTGGATATCAATATGGGCTGTCCTGTACCTAATGTGACACAGAATGGGAAGGGAAGCGGCCTTATCCGTCGTCCGGAAGTTGCAGCGGATTTAATACAAGCAGCAAAAGCAGGAGGGTTGCCCGTAAGTGTAAAGACAAGGCTTGGTTACACGGAGGTAGACGAATGGCGCGACTGGCTGACACACATATTGAAACAAGACATTGTTAATCTTTCCATTCATCTGCGTACAAGAAAGGAAATGAGCAAAGTAGATGCTCATTGGGAACTAATCCCGGAAATTAAGAAACTTCGTGACGAGGTGGCACCAGATACACTCTTGACGATCAATGGGGATATCCCTGACCGTCAGACTGGCTTAAAGCTTGCACAACAATATGGTATTGATGGGGTTATGATTGGGCGTGGTATTTTCAATAATCCATTTGCCTTTGAAAAAGAGCCGAAAGATCATAGTAGTGAGGAATTGCTTGATCTCTTAAGGCTGCATCTGGATCTCCATGATAAATATTCAGAATTAGAGCTGCGTTCGTTCAAGGCTCTTCATCGCTTTTTTAAGATTTATGTCAAAGGATTCCGAGGGGCGAGTGAATTAAGAAATCAATTAATGAACACAGCGTCAACAGATGAAGTGCGTGCATTGCTCGATAACTTTGAGTCAAAGAATCTTACTGGAATGGGAGAACAGTAGAAGTGTCCCAATTCAAGGTGAAAGAGAAGTAGGACGTTAAACTGGTGTGTCCCCAAAAAGTTAGAGTTTATACGTAATTGGCTGGTGTGAAGGCGGTATTGAACCGGACTCATGCCCGCCAATTTTTGCTTTATACGTTTGTTATTATAGTAATCTATATTAGGTTATGAATTTACAAATTAAAAGTACGCAAATGAGGAAGATCATTATTTCTCCATTTTCTTGTTTTGATTTATAAACAGAATTCCTTCACTTTTAACCTAGCATTTTTTCAAATTTGCTCACTGTTTCTATTTGCATGACCGATACGTTGGCTGACAATTTTTGGATTGACGCCTTGTTTCATTAATAGCGTTGCATTGGTCTGTCGTAAGCCATGAATAGATATTTTCTTCACTTCTGATTTTTTAATTAATCGAATGGGGTTTTTATAAAGAACTGTGATGAAATTTGCTACTACTTTGGTTATATTAAATGTTGTATATCATTGAAGGATGAGGGAATATAATGTCAACTAAAACAAAATCGTCAAGAAAAATTGCTAGATATTCACTAATTATTATGGGATTAGGTTATATTGCAACCACACCGTTTGAAGGTTCATTGTGGGGTGGTTTATTACACGGAGGTTTTGAAGCTGGGCTTGTTGGTGGATTAGCCGATTGGTTTGCAGTTACTGCACTATTTCGCCGCCCGCTTGGATTACCCATCCCCCATACAGCTTTACTGCCCAATAATCGTAAAAGAATGTCAAATGCACTTGTTTCGGTAGTAAAAAATGACTGGCTTTCTAAGGAAAGCATCCAAGAAAAAGTAAAACACATTCCTTTTACAGAAAAGCTAATCGCCATCATAGCCAAACAGATGCAAACAGATTCTTTTAGAAAAGGTCTTATTCAATTGATTAAGAAACTGATTCGTTACATAGACGTTGAAAAGCTTACACCTTTCATTAAAAAACAAATAACCTTGACGCTTACTAACGTTGAAATGAGAAAATTTCTTCAATTAATAAGCTCACAGCTAATTAGTGAACAGGTTGATAAGAAAGCTTTGGATTATATTTTGAAAAAAGCTGAGACTTGGTTAAGAAAAGAACAGACTAGTCACCGGTTAGGCACTGTTTCTATGAATATAATCAATAAGATTGAAGCAGATGGCATGCTGCAGTTTGTTCTTAAGTCTATTCAAGGTTTACTGAACGAGGAAAAACTCGGCAATATTGTGCAAAACCTATTATTAAGTGTGGTCAATAGTTTGAAACACGAGGGTGAAGCGAATCGAGAAGCTTTACTCTTATATATCCGGAAAGAGTTACAAGGTATAAATGATAACCGCGAACTAGTAGAAAGCGTTGAGAAATGGAAAAATCAACTGCTGGCGAAATGGGAGCCTGATCAAACAATAACGGAAAGTCTGCAACGAATTCAAGAAAAGGCATTGGTTTTCGTAGAGGATAAAGATTTTATGGATAATTATCTTATTCCATTGATGAGCCGCATACTAGACAACATCCAAGAAAATAGCACCAACATTGATCATTGGATACAAAAACAAATAGCAGTGCTGGTTGAAAATAATCATTCACAAATTGGCAATCTTGTACAAGAGAATTTAGACAAGTTAGACAATGAAACACTTGTTGATATGATAGAAAATAATATAGGGAAAGATCTGCAATGGATTCGTGTTAACGGGGCAGTTTGTGGTTTTGTAATAGGGATTTTCCTAACAGCTGTACAAGCTCTGTTTAGACTAGTATAGTATCCTTTAGTACGAATCAAGTTTACGGATTCGTTTCTCTCAGTTTATTCTTATCTAAAAAGAAAAGTGAGCTTACATGTCTCTTCGGGACAACGTAAGCTCACTTCTTGTATTTCTTATTCTTTATTCATTAAGCTATGCTTTTTACCATAAACAAAATAGATGAGTAATCCAAATACAAACCAAATACCGCATGCAATCCATGTATGGGCAGAGAGCTGAGTAATTAAAAATACACATAATAGGAATGATACAATCGGTAAGATGGGGAAGAATGGTACTTTAAAACCACCTGATGGTATGCTCTTGTTTTTTCTTAAGTAGATCACTCCGAGTGAAACGATTGTAAATGCAAGTAATGTTCCCATGTTCACTAATTCTGCTAGTTTAGACAACGGCACGAAGCCGGCACAGAAAGCTACAAGTATTGCAAATACCCACGTATTTTTAACGGGTGTTTTATACTTTTTACTAAGCTCACACATACTTTTCGGCAGCAAGCCATCACGGCCAAACGCATAAAGAAGTCTTGTCCCGCCATAGCACATAACAAGTATAACGGTCATCATCCCAACAACAGCACCAAGTGAAATAATACCAGCCACCCAATCTTGGTGAACCAGCTGCATAACGAAGCTAACGGGGTCACTTACATTTAGTTGCGTATATGAAACCATCCCAGTCAAAACAAGTGAAACAGTTACGTAAAGGATTGTACAAATAAATAACGATCCGATAATTCCAATTGGCATATTACGCTGTGGATTCTTTACCTCTTCAGCCGCTGACGAAACAGCGTCGAACCCAAGATAAGCAAAGAAAACAAGAGCTGCCCCATTCATAACACCAGTCATTCCGAATGGCATAAATGGTTGCCAATTAGCAGGCTCAACATAAAAAACACCTACTCCAATAAATAAAAGAATAACGAAGACCTTAATGAATACCATGATTGCATTAAATCTCGTAGATTCTTTTATTCCTAATGTTAATAAAAAAGCAGTGGCAAATATAATGGCTATAGCCGGTACATTTATATATGTTCCATCTGCCGGATTAAAAGAGCCAGAGATGGCCTTTGGAATGGTAATATTAAATCCTTCTAACAAAGCACTTAAATAAGCAGACCAACCAGTTGCAACCGCTGCAACGGCTAATCCATATTCTAAAAGCAAAGCCCACCCAACTAACCAAGCAATCAATTCTCCAAACACAATGTATCCATACGTATATGCACTACCTGTTACTGGTACGGCTGAAGAAAATTCTGAATAACACATACCTGCCAATGCACAGACAATAGCAGCAATAATAAATGAAAAAATTATCGCTGGTCCAGCATGCTCCGCAGCGACTGTCCCAGGAAGAATGAATATACCTGTCCCAACAATGGCTCCTACCCCAAGCAGCACTAAATCAAATGCTCCTAAAGTTTGCTCCAGTTGGACTTTTCCGTTTTTTTTCAGCAATTCGCCAATATTTTTTCTCCTAAATAATACATTTTTCACAATCAACCCTCATTCTTTCTTTTCGCAAATATGTGAAAATTTTATACGTTTATTTTTTAAAGGTCAAATCTTTTTTGTCGACTTAATAATTATTTTGTCAAATAATGACTTTTTAAGTTGGAATGAGAATTAGGGGAAAATAGGTTATACGGATGGGTACATAGTNNTTTATAAAAACGAACCAAAAAAATATTATCATAATAATGTTGAAGAGTGCTTTTAATCTTTGTTCAACAAATGGGCCATTTAATGGAAAAGCAAATGTGCCAGCGAAGGTAGTAGAGTTTAAAGAGGGAAACATATATTTTACGCACCAATAGTACCTGTTTTCATTAATAAATGATTTAATCAAATGAATACTTTTTGGCTAGCATATAAAAACTATATGAAAATGAAATCGAGGAGATTGAAATGGAAACGATTAAACCATTTAATGAAACATTAACATCTGCTGAAATGGGAAAGCTTTGGGTAACTTATACAGGGAATACTATGGCTAAGTGTGTTCTTAGTTTTTATCTTCAACATATCGATGACCAAGATATCAAAAAAGTTGTAGAAAACGCCTTAAATTTAAGTGAGACGATTGTGAAAAGTATTAAAGAAATATTTATTCAAGAAAACTTTCCTATACCAATTGGGTTTACGGATGAAGATGTAAACTTAGGTGCTCCAAGGTTATTTTCAGATGAATTTTACCTTAGCTATTTGAAGTATACTGGTAAAGCAGGAATGAGCATTTATTCAATAGCAATACCTCTAGTGACAAGAGAAGACATAAGAGATTTTTTTATCAAAACCCTTAATTCCACAGTAAATTTATTAACTGAGGTTAATAATACATTAATGGAAAAAGGACTTTATATAAAGCCCCCACAAATTCCAACACCAGAAAAAGTTGATTTTATAAAAAAACAAAGTTATCTAAATGGTTTTTTGGGGGATATTAGACCTCTTCATGCATTAGAGATTACACATCTCTATGATAATATCGAAAATAATTTAGCAAGCAAAGCATTACTAATAGGTTTTAGTCAAGTAGCAGAAAATGAAATTATTCAGGAATTTTTCATACGTGGAAAGGAGCTGACAAACAAACATATAGAAATTAGTTCTCAGAAACTGCATAAGGACAATTTGCCATCTCCTCCACTATTGGATCACTTAGTAAGTGAATCCACCATTTCACCATTTTCAGATAAATTAATGCTAGCCCATAAAATCGAAATGTTTTCAATGAAAATAAGAACTGCTGGAAACGGAGCCTCTCTTAACGGAAGAAGAGATTTAGGTGGAATATATGCAAAGTTTTTAGCGGATATAGGGCTATATGTTGAGGATGGGACCAATATTATGATTGATCAAGGCTGGATGGAACAACCACCAAAAGCCATTGATCGAGATAACTTAGCTTCAAAATAGTAAATATGATAGTGGGTTAATGTTATCTATATGGTTTTATAAGGGACATAAAACATTGGCATTGCAAACAACGTTCGGTAATGCCAATTCACTAAGCATTAAATAGATTAATTGGTTCACTTAATAAATAATTATTAATAAAACAAAGTCTTTGATCTTCCAGGTCAGAGACTTTGTTTTTTATACCGACTGAATGAAGGAATCCCTCTGTTTACAAATTGAATGTGAAATCATGTACTAAAACTCTAATGGAGGTTAACTTAACAAGAATAATTTTTCTATGATAATCTAAATAGTGATTGAATGATTTTTTTGTAACATCAATAGTAAATAAGGTGGATAAGAAAATGGATGAACGGGACTGGACAATCTTAAAGGTGCTTTATGAAAAAAAGAATATTACAAAAACGGCTGAGAGCTTATATCTATCCCAACCAGCATTAACGAAAAAGATTCAACAAATAGAGAAAGAATATCAAGTAGTAATTGTTAAAAGAGGAACAAAAGGCGTTCACTTTACACCACAAGGAGAATATTTAGTTCAATGTGCGGATGAAATGCTGTATCGTCTCCAACAGATTAAGGATACAGTATCTAATATGGATGAAGAGGTTAGCGGAACCTTACGATTAGGAGTTTCTAATTACATAACAAGGCACAAGCTGCCACATCTTTTAAAGCTTTTTCGTGAACAGTTTCCAAAAGTAAATTACAAAGTTACAACGGGATGGAGCAGGGATGTATTTAATCTTGTATATAGTGGGGATGTTCATATTGGGATGGTCCGTGGGGACTATCAGTGGTCAGATTCAAAAATACTACTCTTTGAGGAAAATCTCTGTGTAACATCATTAGAAAAAATTGAACTTCGTGATCTGCCATCCCTACCGAGAATTGAATATGAAACAGATGTTTTACTCAAGACCATGATTGATAATTGGTGGCGTGGGGAATTTTCACAGCCGCCTTTTATCGGTATGGAAGTGGATAAAGCTGATACTTGCAAAGAAATGATATTGAACGGTTTGGGATACGGGATACTTCCGAGTGTTCTTGTACAGGAACATCAAAACCTTAATCGAATCATTCTAAAAGATAGAAAAGGGAATCCGATTGTAAGAAGAACTTGGATGTTGTATCCTAAAGAATACCTTGAAATCAAAGTAGTTAAAGAATTTATAGAATTTGTGAAAAAATTGGATTTTAAATCTACTATTTAGGAAAGCGTGGGCAACTGCTCAGGCTTTTTTTATTTGGTGTCAAACAGGAGATGTTGTCATTCCTTTTTTGAATGAACTTCGATAATTTATTTGTATTTCAACTATTTGGGTATTGTTTTTAAAATGAAATGGATGGGGGGGAGAGCAATTGGAGGACAATTCAAAGAAACTTATTACATTTTTAATGGAGCACGAAGGGAGAGATTTCGATGCAATCATAAAGGATGAAATCGAAGGGATCGTTGGGTTTAGTTTTATGACTTACGTTGAGGGGGCAAAAATTCATACCCAATCAGGGAGAATAGTAGTTAGCGAACCTAATACAGGAAAATACTTTTACTTACCGATTAGTGGAATCGAACAGATCTACGACGAAACCTATGGACGGTATGATATAGCATTAACAATAAAATATAACAATGGCTATAGCATCTATATACAAATTTTTGAACCATATTGGAAGGATTAAAGCAGCTTAAGCATTATACAGACTTTTATTCTAATAAAATTACAAGTTCCCATTGCGCTTATTATTCTTAAAATGGAAAGGATTATTTTATGGACGTTTTATTTCATATTACTTTGAACGTTATTTTTCCCATATTTGCACTTATTGGAGTTGGAGCACTTCTTCATAGAAGATTTAAATTAGACATGCGTACCTTATCTAAATTAAATTCATATTTACTAATGCCTGCTGTGAGTTTTGCCAATGTTTATGAGAGTGAAATTAAAGAAGATACGCTTCTGCATATTCTTAGTTTCCTTGTCATACAAGGTCTTTGTTTAATGATACTCAGTACAGGAATCTCTAAAATGGCGAAATTTGAGAGCGGTCTTTCAGCAACCTTTAAAAACAGTGTTGTACTAAGTAATTCGGGGAACTTTGGATTACCTGTCAGTCAGGTTGTTTTTCAGTATAATCCTCTTGGACTATCCATACAAATAGTCGTTATGATCTTTCAAAATCTCCTAACTTATACTTATGGGTTATTTAATTCTGTTTCTGTTGATAAGGCAAAATTCCAGGCGATAAAAACGTTTTTGAGAAATCCGGTCTTATACGCTTTTTTACTTGGTTTTTTTCTTCATACAGTTTCTATAAAAATTCCAGAATACATATGGACCCCTATCAAAAATACTTCAAACGCATTTTTAGCTATAGCACTTATTACACTTGGTGCACAAAGTGCTTTCCTAAAAATAACGAGATTTTCGCTGCCTTTAGTGCTGAGCCTTATTGGAAGGTTAATTCTTTCACCATGTATTGCGTTCCTCGTTATTTTACTATTAAAGCTGGATGGTACTACAGCACAGTCATTGTTTATTGCGAGCTCTTTTCCAACTTCAAGAAATAGTTCGCTGTTCGCACTTGAATATGGAAATCATCCTGAATATGCTGCGCAAGCGGTTTTATTGTCTACCGTATTCAGTATGATGACAGTAACCATAGTTATTTTTTTGGCCCATTTGTTATTTTCTTAAAAAGCATTTATATCTTGAAATTCAGCAATGCTGTAGAATACCTTAATTTACAGTCTTTCGTTTAACGTGACAAAGAATTAAAGCAGGTGTACGCTTAATAACATATCCATTCCTTACAATGCGAATGACATAAGGAGTGGAGTAAGCATCATCCTACTAATTTTGCTAAAAAGACGATGTCACAAAATGGGAGGTATTAGTAGATGGGGTTTATATAAAAGATCATTTATTCGCAAGGCTCAGAGGAAAATGGAAATTTTGACTAGGGTCAATTTTTAATATGTATCATTAATTATGTAATTAAAGGGAATCATAAATGAAAATGGCATTAAATAGAAGAAGGATATTTTCAAGAAAACTACATAGCTTTACAACTAGAGCAAGGGTGTGAGAACGTGTCAGAGACAGATTTGTCAAAATACGAGAAGAAAATAATCATTCGCAACATACGAATCGAAGACATTGATGAAATTATAAAGTTAGGGAAAGTTTGCTTCCCTAATATGGAGCCATGGAAGAGGGAGCAATTGGTAAGTCATATTCGAATTTTCCCCGAGGGTCAATTTTGCGTGGAATATGAGGATAAGATTGTAGGGTCCTGTTCAAGTTTAATCGTCAATTTTGAAGAATATGATGACCAGCACACATGGGATGTTATCACAGATAACGGGTATATTACGAATCACGACCCCGATGGGAACAATTTATACGGAATTGAAGTAATGGTCGATCCAGAATACCGGCGTATGAAACTAGGAGCTCGCCTTTACGAGGCGCGCAAGGAACTCGCTGTTCGACTAAATCTTCAAAGCATCATTATCGGCGGACGAATCCCAAATTACCACAAACACAAGAATGAAATGACGGCTCGTGAATATGTTGCAGCAGTTGAAAAGCACAGTATTTATGATCCCGTTTTGTCCTTTCAGCTTCTACAGGGGTTTACGATTAAACGTATCAACACAAGCTATCTGCCAGATGACAAAGCATCTGCTTCTATGGCTACCTTGATGGAATGGAACAACGTCGATTATCGTCCCAAGAATAAGCGGATTTATCGCACATCGTTCCCGGTTAGAATCTGTGCGGTTCAGTATATGATGAAAAAGATTGACTCGTTTCAGGATTTTAATCGGCAAATTGAGTATTATGTCGACGTCGCGGCTGATTTCGGATCTGATTTTGTTGTATTTCCAGAAATATTTACAACCCAATTATTATCATTTCTCGAAGAAAAACGACCGGATCAGGCAGTTCGACGACTGGCAACCTATACAAATCAATATATCGATTTGTTTACGGCACTCGCAGTACGATATAACATAAACATTGTTGGTGGGTCACATTTCGTTGAAGAGAATGGAGATGTCTACAATGTCGGTTTCCTATTCCGCCGTGACGGCACGATAGAAAAACAGTCCAAACTTCACATAACACCAAACGAAAAAAAATGGTGGGGCATTTCAGAAGGAAACGAAATTCATGTGTTTAACACAGATTGCGGAAAGATTGCTATCCAAGTTTCTTACGACATCGAGTTTCCAGAACTTGCAAGGATTGCTGTTGATAAGGGTGCGAACATTATTTTTGTACCTTTTTGTACAGAGGATCGTCAGGGGTACCTCCGTGTTCGCTACTGTGCTCAAGCACGTGCGATTGAGAACCAAGTATATACCTGTATCGCTGGAACCGTGGGCAACTTAACACATGTTGAGAATGTGGATATTCAGTACGCGCAATCTGGAATTTTTTCGCCTTCCGATTTTGAATTTGCAAGGGATGGGATTGTAGGAGAATGTGATGCTAACATCGATACCGTCGTTGTTGGTGACGTTGACCTTGAGAAGCTGAGACGTTCTCGAAATTCTGGTTCGCTGCGCCAATTACGCGATCGACGACGTGATTTGTATCGAATTGAATTGAATAGAATAGATTAAAGTAAGATTAAGTTGTTTGTAACTTTGGGTGTCAGGCATCAGGATATGGTGATTGGCATCCTTTTTGATTTCTTTCCGTCAGCAAAAACTCAGGAATTTGTAAGCGGAACGAAGAAATAAAGGAAGGACGCTTTATCTTATTCAAGTAATGGATAGGTTTTCAATTAACATATATTGCGCGCTGTTCTTACTTTTCTATACCAAGCCAACAATCTTTCCATAGGCTGAAAATTCAGAGGAGAGACAGCCCCTGTAATCTTGGGAGAAAACTGTCTCTTTTTTATGTTATTTTATACTTTATAAGGTACCCCCATATCCGCCATCTGATCTAGCTCCAAAGGCAAAAAAGCATATTCTCCGTCCTTAATAATCTCACATTTCCGAACCGGAATAGGATGTTTAAAAATAGGCCCATCTATTACTGTGGTATGGAACTCGCCACCTTCTCCGCAGGGGTCAATACCACGAGTTTCAAGCTCCCTCACGTATTCATGGGTTAACGTTCGCCCTAAATCGTCCTCTCGCATTCCAAGGGATAAATTAACAGTTACAATAATCGTTACAAATCCTAGATTTATGAAGTCTTCGACAGCTTCACGATAGTTCATTTCCCATAAAGGCATCCCAAGCTTTAATCCAGCATTCTTCGTAACCTTTTCATGTCAACAGTCATGAGCAGGCATATCTAGGTCTCCAGTTACTAACACTTCTGCTCCTTGATTTTTAGCTTTTTCTAAAAGGCGCATAAATACTTTTTCATAATCTATCCAACTTGCAGCTGCAGTATATACGGGCAAACCTATCGATTGAGCTTGGGCACGGCATTGCATGGGATCTGGAACGTTTCCCTTCTTCCTCCAGCATGACAATTAGTCCAATCGCTTCTCCAACCTTCACTGCTTTATATAGAGCCAAGACACTATCCTTTCCTCCGCTAAAAGAAGCTATAAATTTATGCCTGCGAGCACTATTTTTCCAATCTATTAATTCTGCCATTCATATCTTTCACCATTTAAAATTAAATAGATTGCGGTTTACTAACTGTAAGAAGAGAAAGTACTTACCGTTATTATAGTATTCAACGTAATATATTAGAGAAATCGAACAATTACAACAAATAATAGCTC
>NZ_JBALMU010000074.1:0-13629 GCF_036962285.1 Bacillus sp. JJ634 | reverse complement strand
GATAATATGCAATAAAAGCGTATCTGCCTATTCAACGATTGAGTGCTTTTCTTCAATAAGACCACTTAATTGTTCAAATCCCTGAATCTACTAAAACGTCAAAAATCCCTGCTTTCGTATGGAAAGTTGGGGTTTTTCTTTATACATAATTTTGATATTTTAAATGAAAGCACTACACTATATTAAATATGAATAGTACATTTATGAGTTTAAACATCAACAAGAAAGGAGATTGTTTTTTTAAACAATCCCCCCTATTTTATTTCATTAGTTGTTTTTCAAGATTGCATTAGCTTTGTGTCTTCAAGAAATCCTCTGTCGAAACAACATTTGCATACATTCCATTAAGTGCACTAACAAACGCATAATGAACCTGCTCAGCTGGGATGACCTTATCTTGATAAGATAATTCTCTTGTCGCACATGCATCTTCGATAAGTGTGGCTTCAAAGCCTAAATCGACTGCAGCTCTAACTGTGGCATCAATACACATATGCGTCATCATACCTACAACCACTACCTTGGTTACTCCTCTTTCTTTTAATTTGCTTTCTAATTCAGTCTTTAAAAAGCTGTTAGGAAAATGTTTTTGGATAATGCTTTCGTATTCTAGTGGCAGAACAGCCTCATTTAGTTTAACTCCTTCCGTATCCGGTAGAAAGAAGCCTAACCCTGGATCACTTGCGATATGCTGAACATGAAAAATATTATCTTTGTTATTCTGTCTAAACCATTCAAGAACTTTAGCAGCATTAGCGGCTGCTTTTACAGGATTGCTTAATTCCATCTTTCCATTTGGAAAATAGTCATTTTGAATATCAACTAAAATCAACGCTGTGCTCATTTTTTCCCACCTCATCAAAAGTAATTTATAATAAAATCATAGATTATATCTTGTATTTAATCGATACGTTGATGAAATTGTTTTATATCAAATCATTTCATGGTGAAAGGAGTTTATATGAAACTTGATCAAACTGATTTTCAAATCCTCCAATATCTAATGGGAAACTCACGCATTCAATGGAAAGACTTAGGTGAACAAATTCATATGACTGGACAAGCAGTAGGAAATCGTATTAAAAAACTTGAGGAAAATGGTGTAATTAAAGCCTACTCCCTAATCATCGATGAAATGAAATTAGGGCTGACCTTTACAGCGTTTATCATTGTTTATATGAAAACAGCAAATCACGATTCGTTTATCCACTTTATTAATAATCGAAATGAGGTAGTTGAAGCTCACCGGATATCTGGACAAGGATGTTACCATTTAAAAATAAAAGTTAAATCCCAAGAGCAATTGAATCTTTTTCTTAATAAACTTCTCGAACATGGAAATTATAATGTAAATCTATCCATACAAGAGATTAAACAACATAATCCTTTGACTGCAACATTGCAATAAATGATTGTTTTCCTCTAAAGGATAGCAATCGAATAAATCACAAAAATCCAGCTGCTATCGTCAAAGCAGCCTTTTCTTGTTGAACTAGCAGGCGCTTTCCTTCAAGATACAGCTTCCATTTAAGGAGGCTTTTTTTATGTACTAATCAAAGAGAGAACACCAATTAAGCTGCAATTCATAAGAATAGCAAAATTGGGCCACTACTAAAATGTCACATATCTTAAAGGTGGTGCCTTTATGAAAGAAATTATTTTAAGTATTGTAGCCGGTTTAGCAGTAGGTATTCTGTTTAAATGTTTAAAACTTCCGATTCCAGCTCCCCCTGTTTTAGCAGGAGTGTTAGGTATCGTCGGAGTCTACCTTGGCGGGTTAGTTGGAGAATGGATAATGAGCTATTTTAAATAATTAAGAAGGAAAAGGTGTGCCGTTCATTCGCTCACCTTTTCTACTAATTGCTGCGAATATAAAGTTGGCGAATTTGGTGGAAGAACTAAATAATTCAGTTTCTATCTTCAAAATAAAGTAACAGGGATATGCACAAAGACTAATATAATTTGTACTCTTCAAGAACAAGTAAAAACGAAAGTAAACATACTAATATTAGTATAACGGGTTCGGATTTGAAGTACAAAACCACAATTAACGAAACAATTAGCATTTAATTATTAACCGAATTAGGAGAAAATTCGTAAGCAGTTTAGCAGTTGAATCAGCACATAAAAAGCTCAGCCTTCATTTAAAGTCCTGAGCTATATTTTTCTTTTAGTTAATGTAGCTAAAGTACGCATCAGTTCGCTTTCACAATCCTCTAAGTTCCCATCTTTTATTAAATTATAAATCCACTATATACCATTCCAATATTAATTACGATATGCAAAACAATACTCGGATAAATGCTGTTTGTTTTCAGTGTAATTAATGCGTATATTACCCCAGCAACTGAAATTAACAAACTGAGAGAAATAGAAAAACCAATTGCTAGATGTAGAAGTCCAAAACCAACACTTGTAACGATAATAGCATACCCTGTGGATGTGAATTCCTTAAGAGCCGAAAGCATTATCCCTCTCCAGATAACTTCCTCGAAAATTGCATTAATTAGCGAAAAAAATAAACAAAACAATAATAGCGATTGGATATACTCTACATCTTTTTGAACAATAAAAAACAAATATACTATGCCATTAATGACTATTCCAATCATCCAAAACCAAAATGTATTAACTTTATGAAATGGTAAGACGATAGGATTTTTCCAATCAGGTTTTTCATTGTACCAAGAAACCTTCTTATTAAAGAAGAGATAGTTAAAAAAGAGTCCTATAATGATAAAAACGAGAAAAAGACGATTAAGAATGATTTTTATTTCCTTTGAAATAGTCATCGTTCCAACGAAATTATTAGTAACCATAAATATGGCAAAACCGATTAGGAACGATAACAGCAACGATATAATGAATCGTTTTTCTTTATTGAAAAATAATAGAATAACTAATCCCATAAATACAAAAAAGAAAAAAACATCCTGTTGATAGGAAATAGAAGTAATCCCTAAAAAAAACAAAACTGCAATAACAATTAACGTCGTAACCCCCTCCTTTCCAGATAAATCACTAAAACATCTTCCTATGTATTATTTCGCTATAAGTCTATAAGTCATATTCAACATACTAGTTGAATAACTTTCTTTTTGATTTTAACATAAATATCCAGTTAACATTCTTTTTAAAATTGGAAGTTAGCACTGCAATTAGCATCAGTTTTAACACACAAATTCGCACATTGACATCGAATTCTGTCACCTTTCTAAAGATGAGTAGATGGCATTGCTATTTTGTCTATTAGCCCCGCCATATCAATAAAAAAAGCAGTCCAATTCTGTTTGAAATTGGACCACTAATTGATGTGCTAATTACTGTTTTGTACTCGAAAACTCAACCTGTTAACATTATTATCGTTTGCTTTATTTCCCTTTCTTCACTTCATGAAGCTTATCTGGAAAATTCGTAAACATTCCCGTTACTCCCCAGTCAATAAGCTGCTTCATTCTGTCCTTATCATTCACAGTGTATGGATGGAGTTCAAGCCCGCTGTCGACGACTTTTTGTACATATTCTTCGTTCAAATATGTATGATTAGGCCCGACTCCCATCGCATATTCTTTAATCGCTGCAATTTCATCATCTGTAATGACGGCATAATTTTTATACGAGATTAATTGAACAAGCTTAACGGATGGATCTAGTTCATTCATGATTTTTAAGCTCTGAGGGCTAAAAGACTGAATAAGAAGGCTCTTTTTATTAATGTCATATTTATCAATTAAGCGTAAAAGTTCTTTTTCCATACCTGGATATGTTTCTGGTGATTTTGTTTCAATATAGTAGCGAGCATTTTTTCCAAACTTTTTAAACACTTCTTCAAGCGTTGGTACTTGAAGCCCTTCATAATTCGGATTAGCACTCTCTGGATATTTTTCATTAAACCAGCTGCCCGCATCAAGCTGTTTAATTTCAGCTAATGTATAATCTTTAACAAGGCCTGTCCCATTTGTCGTCCGGTCCAATTTCTCATCATGCATCGCGATTAGCTGTCCGTCCTTTGTCATTTGCAAATCTATTTCAATATAGTCGCCATGCATTTTTTCTCCCATTTGATAGGATACAAGAGTATGTTCCGGTGCATAACCTGAAGCACCTCGATGGGAAACATTTACGATATCTTTATGTTTTTCCTTAGCCAAAGCCTCTCCTCCTCCTGTCGTCACACCAATTGCCATTACAAGAGCACCACAAGCTGCTAACCATTTTCTTTTCACTCTACACATCTCCTATCTCTTTGTCTAATAGATTACTTCTTAAAAATACCAGTAAACTATTAATTTTCATTTAGGAGAACGTGAAGATTGATAAAGAATATATTAAGGATTGTAAAATAGTGGTATATAAGTTCTGCCAACCACCCTAAAGACCTATCTAAACTAGCTGACCATTCACTTATTCACCAAATGAGGCGGAGTTCGCCCCTCCAAAGCTTCAATCAGATTTCGCGCTGCCAGTTCCCACATTTTCGTTCTTGTTTGCACACTTGCACTGCCGATATGCGGAAGAGCGACTACATTTGGTGCTGTTAATAATGGATGGTTCACTGGAATGGGCTCCTCTGCAAATACATCTAGGCCCGCCCCCCAAATGATTCCTTCTGTTAAGGCCGTGACCAAATCATCCTCATTTACAATGCCGCCTCTTGCTGTATTAATCAGGATGGCAGTTTTCTTCATCATTTTTAGCTCTTCTAACGTAATCAAATTCTCCGTGTCTTTCGTATACGGAGTTAATAGGCAAACAAAATCAGACCTTCTAAGCAACTCTTCTTGAGAGACATATTGGATGCCTAACTCTTGTTCTAATGCAGCCTTCTGCGTACGACTGTAATACAATAAATCCATTCCAAAGCCTTTTGCTCTCCTAGCAACTGCCGCTCCAATTTCCCCTAAACCGATAATGCCAATTGTCGCTCCATACACATCCATTCCCGTTAAAAACATCGGTGACCACGTTTTCCATTTCCCTTCTCTTAGCACATCGGAAGCTTCTACTAATCTTCTAGAAGTCGCCATTAACAGAGCAAAGGTTAAATCAGCCGTCGTCTCCGTTAAGACACCTGGCGTGTTCGTCACCATCATTCCCTTTGACGAAGCATATTCCACATTGATGTTGTTATAGCCGACAGCTAAGTTGCTAATGACCTTTAACCCTTTCCCTTTGTTGATCACTTCTTCGTCGATATGTTCCGTTAACAGACAAAGAACTCCATCTACTTCTGCAATCTGTTCTAACAAAAATTCACGCGGAATCTGTTCTTCCTCACAATCCCAAAGCGTTACTTCAAAACGATCATTCAGTAATTGACAAATATGCTCTGGCGGTTTTCTCGTAATCAACACTTTTTGTTTCATGGAAATCTCCCTCTCTTTACTTGAAGCAAGGCTCTATTCATTACCCATAATTCGAATTTTGGGATTCAACTTTTGCAATTCTTTTATAAATCGTTCTTGATTGATAGGAGAAATGGAAATGGTCTTATACTTCCGATAATTAATTTCAATTCTGTACATTGAAAGTGCTGGAGCGGTAAATGGATTGACTGTTAGACGAATCGATTGAATGTCTTCGATAGCAATACTCTTTTTTATTGGTCCATAGGAAATTTTCAATATACCTTGTTCAATTTTGTAGTGTGTACAAAACCAAATCGATAGCAACAGCCCAACCATTATTGTCATCACAATGATTCCTACAAGGTTAAATTCAATAAATGTTGATTCATAGAAAATCCAAGCAAACAATCCGATTACAGCCCAAATAATTATTCCCATCCACATATCTTTTTTTGATGAAAATTCCATAGCCTCACCCTCTATACTGCATATATAGATTTTTTCAAAACCTTTATTTATAAGCTTAATAAAAAAGGGCCTTTCAGCTCCCTCAAACATATTAACGTTCTATTTCCAATCTTTCCGCCAGCTTTTGATAAACTTATCTACACTATAAATTATACCTAATTGTACAAATACAGGAAATAATTATTCACGAACTGCACATACTATCTTTAATTGACCTGTACTAAAATAAGGTATATAATTTATCTCGAATTAAAGATACTTAAATAAAATATAAAAGGAAGTTTTACGATGCTAAGAAAACTAGATCACAACAATATGGGCAGAAGCAATCTCGGTTGGCTGCAAAGCTTATTCCACTTCTCTTTTGCTGAGTACTATAATCCAGAAAACATCCACTTCGGCGCTTTGCGAGTGATTAACGACGATTTAATCGCTGCTCAAACAGGATTTAACATGCATCCTCATCAAGATATGGAGATTATTTCTTATGTTGTAGATGGCGGGCTGACTCACCAAGACAGCATGGGCAATAAAAGTACGATTAATCGCGGACAAGTTCAATATATGAGTGCTGGAACAGGCGTGTATCATAGCGAGCATAATATGGGTGACAACACATTAAGAATGCTGCAAATTTGGATTATTCCCGATCGAGCGGGCCATACTCCTCACTATGGCGATTTTCGTTTTGATATGGAAGCAAGACATAACACGTGGCTTCATATGGTATCGAGTAAAGAAGGTTCTGCACCGATTCAAATTAATCAAGACGCTAACCTTTACGCTCTAGAACTCGATCCAGGTAAAGAAATCACCTTCCCTGTCAAAGAAGGCAGACAAGCGTATCTCGTGCAAATCGAAGGCAGTTCAACTATTAATGAGCTAACGTTAAACGCTAGAGATGCTTTGGAAATCGTTGAAGAGGATATTCACATTCAAGCTAATGAAACGTCGCATGTATTAGTTATTGAAATGGTGAAACTATAATTGTGATGAAAAAGTTATTTAATTTTTAAAATCACATAAGCATAACCCCACTCTACATGTAGAAAGGGGCTATGCTTATTTAATCTTTGATGTAAGATACTCCTCTATTCCCGTACGCTTTTATGCAGCCTTGTTACTAAAACTCATTCCATACCTACATCATTGCTCTAACATGTGGATTTGAAATCCTGCGAATAAGCGAGCATTTACGAGTAAATTAAAACAAACTGAGGCAATCTATTCCCCTTGGAACACGGGCTTTCTCTTCTCAGCAAAGGCTTGCATCCCTTCCTGGACATCTTTGGTTCCAAAACATTGTTTAATAAATGCATACTCTTGTTTAAGAATCGTTGTAAGATCCGTGTCAGGGCTTGCAGCAAGCAATCTTTTAGAAAGCGTCATCGCTACCGGCGGTCCTGCGGCTAATTCCCGTGCAAAGTTCATTACCTGTTCCTGCAATTCTTCATCAGAGAATATCCGGTTCACCAATCCAATTCGTTCTGCTTCCTCAGGGTAAATGTCCCTGCCCGTTAAAATCAATTCGGCGGCCTTTGCCTGCCCGACCAACCGCGGTAAAAAATAACTCATTCCCGCATCAGGACTGAGACCACGGCGAATGTATCCAGCCGTTACCCTTGCATCAGCAGACATGAAGCGGATGTCGCAAGCCAGAGCTAACGCGAGTCCTGCACCAGCCGCAATCCCATTGATTGCAGCAATAACTGGCTTATCACAATGAACAATCCCCAATGCTTGATGACCAACCCAACCCAATTCATCTAATTTTTGATGACGGGATTGAGCGTCTGGATTTCTCTTCGCACGATCGGTCAAATCAAGACCTGCACAGAATCCTCGTCCACTGCCGGTAATAACAATGACACGGACTTCATCGTCAGCAGAAGCCTCTGAAATTGCCTGGATAATCTCATTACTAAGTGTATCATTTACAGCATTAAGACGTTCAGGTCTGTTTAGTGTCAGTTTACGGACCCCATCTTTCGTTTCGACAATAATATGTTCCATCTTTTATCTCTCCTAAATAATTTGATTTTGAATTCGGGTACCTTCTTTCGCTGTCTTTGTATTATTTATGCGCTTACTTGGTGTTTTATTGGTTTTGTACCATGCCGGGTTCTGGCATGATACTGCCACCCTCACATACGAAACGTTCAGGGGTTTCTTTAATAGAAACCATTATGCGTTCCTCTGGGATTCCAGTGCTAAGGCTACTTTTTTCTAGTGCATAGTGAGAGGGTGACCCAGTGATGGAACAATTAGTTTCGATAATAGCAGCGGCTAGATCTGCCCTCGTCTTGTCAGACAATTTTGTTGTGGTGGTAAGGTGTATCTAGGCATAGTAAAAACTCCTCCTTAGTATCAATAAGTACGAATTCAATTTACTCTTTGCAAAGCCTAGTTAGAAAAAAGTGAATACAGATATCGGATTCCTTAATTTTATTCACCCTCCTATTAAATGGAAAATTGTGATTAATTTGAGTATAACATCAACACAAGGGATTCGCGTACAAGTAATTTGCGTACAAGTGATTTATTAGATTCAAAGCTTTTTACATTGGGGAAATCAAGTGATTTTCCAAAACTAGAGGCCATTTTACGTGGACAAAGGTGATTAAAGAAAACTGTGAGGATGTTTTGCGGTTAGCCCATTCTATAAGAGAAGGTGCTGTCTCAGCATCACTTATTATGGGGAAATTAGGTTCTTACTCTAGGCAGAACAGCCTTGCTACAGCTTTACGTGAGATGGGAAGAATTGAAAAAACGATCTTTATTCTCAATTACATTTCAAATGAATCTTTGAGAAGGAAAATTCAAAAAGAATTAAATAAGGGAGAAGCGCTGAATGGTCTTGCAAGAGCGGTTTTCTTTGGAAAACAAGGTGAACTTAGGGAACGGACCCTACAGCATCAATTGCAAAGAGCCAGTGCTTTAAACATAATTATCAATGCTATTAGTGTGTGGAATACTTTACATCTGACAAAAGCAGTTGAATATCAAAAAAGCTTAGGAGATTTTAATGAAGACCTGTTGCACCATATGTCCCCCTTAGGCTGGGAACATATCAATTTACTAGGAGAATACCATTTTAATTTTGATAAAAAGGGATCTATAGATTCTTTGAGACCATTAAGAATACCTTAACGTTGTTAAAATCGGGGGAATCGTCTTGGAAATGGGCTAGCGTTGTAAATCCACATTTTCTTGACGGTACCCCTTTAAAGGCGTTGCTCCATAAAATGGCCCGGTCGTAAGAGAATATATCCACTATTCTCTATTCCATATTACTGTGCTTTTGAAAAGCTTGTTCGTGGCTGACTTGTTTTCTGGAAGCATATCAAGACTTTGAACTGATGAAACTGATTAATTCATCGAGCGGGAAGGAATCTAACTATTCTTAGGGATGAAACAAGAATGATTACCTTAATTCATCCCTAAACAAATCAATATACAAATTCCCTTTAGTCCCTACGACCGCATACGAAATGTCAGAAACAGCGAGATTTCTTTTTTTAAGCTCCGCCTTTAACCATTCTTCGTCGTAGGTGTTTTTTGATAAGTTTTCATATAAGATTTTCCCATTATAGACGAGCTCTACCGGTATGGTTTCTGCTGAGGGAGATAAATTTAAATCCTGCTTTGTTGTATGTTGGTACTGCGGTTTTTTTAATACAGAGAGTGCGCCACTTGTCTCTAAAATGGCGCACTCTACCTCTTCTATGTTGAAGATATCTTTAGCCCGCAAAGCCTGTTTCAGAGAATCAATTGAATACCCCATTCGTTTCATTGATTGTTCGAGAATTTGTCCTTTTTCAATTAAAGTAGTAGGTTTCCCTGCAATCCATTTCCGGAATCGCGCATTTCGAACCGCAACAAAATTCAGTATAAACACGATGATCCCCATAATCATGAATGCGACGATAAAATACGGGAATTCAATTCTAATATTGAAGGCTAGATTTCCTGCAATGGTCCCCATCGTGATTGAAGCGATATAAAGGTGATAGGACCTCTGAGTAATCGTCTGTTTACCGAGCAAATGAACAAATATCCATAACAAAATAAAGGCGGTAAAGGTTCGAAAGATGATTTCAACGGATAGCTGCATCGCGATTTCCCCCTTACAACAATCCAGACAGTTCGTTTGTGATAGTATGTTCTTGTGGAAAGGTCTTTATTCCGCCAAAAAAATAGCGAATAGTGCCAGGCACTGTTCGCTATTCTTTGTAAATTGTTTTATAAAAAAATCTCGAAATAAATGTCATTGGTAAGTATCGAGAACAAACAACTAAAAATTGGTTGATATTCACTTTTAAGATACCCATTTTTACCAAGGTTATATCGATAATAATATGGCTTAATGGTGGGAGCATTCTATAAAACAACCCAGCCTTTGAAGACGTAATGAGAGCGATAAAAGAGAGTACCAAACTGTATAAAGGTACTATTTTAAAATGTTCCGTCCACGTATGGAAATATCCACGCCCAAATCGAATATGACGGTTCGCTGCAAAAATATACGATAAAGTAATCGAAACTACTTCAATAGCCAAGTAATGAGCAATAACCATTGCCCATCGTTTTTGGGTTGAAAGCGCCTTATAAAAAGCATCACTAATATTAAAATATACATTTAATAAGACTAAAGTATATATAGGCCTCCACCAATATACTTTATAAATATTTAGTCGTAAAAATAAGTTCTCAATACAATAATAAAAAAGGCTGACACCGACTTTCCAACTCCATTTCTTGTTAAGTGCGGTTAGAAAAGTAGCTGCAATTGGTACATAAATTGCTTGAGAGAAGATTGCTCCTAAGACTGAATCAAAAGTACGCTTTTTCATAATTGACGGTTTGTATCTATAACCATGAAATAAGTTGAGGACCAGATACTCAAATAAATAAGCAAAACCCATATTGGATAATAGTAAAATCCACGTATCCTTTTGTTTTTTACGTTTTAACACTAGCAAAAACATACCTAAGTGAATAACTGCTAACAACCAAAAAGGAAGTGAGTTCTTATTGAAACGTTTTTTCTTTTTTCCCATTCTTTACACCGTTTTACTTTTCGACATTTATTTTTATTATTGTTCATTTGAAAGGAAATATTTATTAAATTAACTGGTACTTTACTTCCATAACGATTTTCAACGAAGGCGCTATTGTGGAAAAAGAAGTAAGAGATTGATACATATCATACATGAATAATATGTATCAACCTCTATTTTAGCGAACAGTGCCCGGCACTGTTCGCTTATTGTCCTATATTCGCAAATTTAGCAATATCCTCTCTCTTCCCAATCATCACTAATAAATCTTCCTTGTGAATAATACGATCGGGAGAAGGAGAAATAATAATATCTCCTTCTCTAACGATAGCAATAACACTGACATTATATTGGGCACGAATGTCAAGGTCACGCAGACTTTTTCCTGCCATTTTGGAAGGAATCATAATCTCCTCTATACTGTGTTCTTTTGATAACTCAATATAGTTCAACATATTAGGTGATAAGAGCTGATTGGCCACACGTTCTCCCATGTCTCTCTCAGGATAGATAATCCAATCAGCCCCTACTTTCTCTAAAACCTGCCCGTGTCGCTTTCCAAGAGCCTTTGCAATGACTTTTTTAACCCCTAGCTCTTTAAGCAGGGAAACCGTTAAAATGCTGGATTGCATATCATTTCCAATGGCTACGATGACACAATCAAAATTGCTTATCCCAATCGCTCTAAGTGCCTTCGTTTCTGTCGTATCAGCCACTACTGCGTGAGTGACGAATAATTCAGCATCTTCGACTTTTTCCTCATTTGCATCAATTCCTAGCACCTCTTGTCCAGCCTCATACAATCTTCGAGCTATACTTGTTCCAAATCTCCCTAAACCAATCACAGCATATTGTTTTACAGCCATTTTCATCTACACTCCCTCAATTTAATTAACCGATCATGATATTTCCTTTTATATGACGGAAGTTGTCTGGTTTACGTCTCTTTGCAATGGAAAAAGCTATCGTTAAAGGACCTAATCTTCCCACAAACATTGTCAAAATGATAAATATACGACCAATAGGAGATAACTCCGGAGTCAATCCCATGGAAAGTCCTACTGTACCAAACGCAGAAGTGGCTTCAAATAAATACATAATAAAATCGTGACTGTGTTCCTCTGTAATACTAAGTATCATGGTCACAGCTACAACAACACTCAATCCACAAAAAACAACGGTCAGTGCTTTTAATATCGTTTCAGTCACAATTCTGCGCCTAAATAAGACAACATCTTCTTTCCCTTTAATTTGAGACCATACGGTAGCTACTAAAACAGCAAAGGTCGTTATTTTAATTCCTCCAGCTGTGGATCCTGAACCTGCTCCGATAAACATCAGACAAATAATTAAGAACAAAGTAGAATGTGTTAAATCTCCAATTGGTAATGTATTAGCACCTGCCGTCCTTGGAGTCACTGCTTGAAACAATGAGCCTAATACTTTTCCAGTTTCGGATAAAGGCCCTAATGTCTTAGCATTTCCATATTCAAATATGAAGATTAACAAGGTTGCCCCTACTGTTAGAATAACGGTTGCTAGTAATACTACCTTCGTATGCACAGATAAGCGGTGAGTATTACGGTATTCATAAAGTTCGTTCATCACAATAAATCCTAATCCACCGAGTGTGATGAGAGTACATACGGTTAAGGTGACAACAGGATCATCTACATAAGGGGTTAGACTCCTGAATTCTCCCATTAAATCAAAGCCAGCATTATTGAAATTAGATATAGCATGAAAAAATCCGAAATAGATGGCTTTACCTATTGGCATATCGTAAGAAAAGCGAATCGATAAAAGGATACCGCCGACAATTTCAATCACTGCAGTAAATATCAAAATTCTTTTGACTAACCTTACAATTCCCGCAAAGGATACATTATTGAAGGCCTCCTTTAGCAGCAGCCTGTCTTTTAAAGAAATTTTTTTACCTAACAGCAAAAATAAAAAAGTTGCAAATGTCATAAACCCTAATCCACCGACTTGAATGAGCGATAAAATGACTAATTCACCGAATAAAGAAAAGGTGTCCCCAGTATCTACAACGACAAGCCCTGTTACACATGTAGCAGATGTAGCGGTAAATAAAGCATTTAAAAACGAGAGACCTTTTCCATCCTCAGTGGCAATGGGAAGAGTCAATAAAAAAGCTCCGATTAGAATAACAGTTGCAAAACCTAATACAAGGACCTTTGGAGGATTAACCTCTTTTATTTTTTTCATCGTAATCTCCTAACTGACCTCTTAAAGATGGGCTGAATATAAAAAAAGACCAATATATATTTTCTCCGAGATAAACAATACGATTCACTTATTGAACAATCCTTTAATATTCGTTGCTCTATTTAACGCCTAGCAGGCTATACATATATGTTTCCAAATCAGCCTTTAATTATAGGCAGAATAAAAAGACCTGCAAATATATCAGGCTGCCATTTTGTTTTAAGCACGACAAAAAAGCCTCCTGAATTAAGGCGGTCTTATAACCTCCTTCGCTTTAGCCGACGAAGTTAGCTGACGGGTAGGATGGCGAAAGAGTTTCTCATCCCTTCTGCAATAGCAGAATTAACCCCAAAATAATGGGTCCTCCGTTCTCAAATGATTCTGAGATTAGGCCGATATAAAATTTGTGATTTAATGCGATTATTCTACGCCTGTCATCTCCCTATTGTAAATGCCTTAAATAGACAAAAAATGGCCAAAATAAACCATATACGTTCATTATTGGCCACAGATAATACTAAAGC
>NZ_JBALMU010000073.1:0-18630 GCF_036962285.1 Bacillus sp. JJ634 | reverse complement strand
GTTTCGCTCTCAGTTTTTTAAGGAGCTCTTTGAACAAAGACATATGTTGTTCTGAGTTTTTTTGGTAATTTTATTCCAAAAAACTAATAAATTAGTAGTTGATGAGCTGATTGGAAAATAATATGGAATAAATTGTTTATGTATTAAGAATCGCATTTTTTAATTAGTTTTTTTTTATAAAATAAAATTTTTGTAGGAAAATAAGATAATAACGCGGATGTAAGCGTATACAGAAAAGTGATGAATTAGAATTATCAAACAATTCTTAAAAAACCTGTTGACTCCTTCTTAAAATCAGCGTATTATTACGACAAATACAACATAACAAATTTTAAAAAAACTTTGAAAATATAAATTATGTGTAAAACATTGAAGAGGATAAGTAGTCCTTCGTTAGACAGTCACAGAGAGCCGGTATTTGCTGAGAGCCGGTATTGTCCCGAGAGATGAACTCACCTTGGAGTTTCAGTTTGAACGGTCAACTAGTAGAACTGAACGGGTGCAAAACCAGCACCCGTTATCAAAACAAGAAAGTGCGTACAGAAAGTTTTGTACGAAAAAGGGTGGTACCGTGGATAGGCCAAATAGCCTCTTTCACCCCTTTGGTTTGCTATATGCAAGCGAATTGGGATGGGAGAGGTTTTTTTATATTTAGAAATAGCTGAAATGTCAAAATATTCAAAAAGAAAATGGAGGGGACTATTCGTATGACGCAGAAGACTGTAGCAGCTGGCAGGAAGAGTGAGCAAGTAAAGTACACTGGTGCTGAATTTTTAACAGAAGCATTGAAAAGGGAAAATGTAGATGTTATTTTCGGCTATCCTGGCGGTGCCGCATTACCAATTTACGATAAACTATATAATTCAGGATTGTTCCATGTTTTAACAAGGCATGAGCAGGGCGCAATTCATGCAGCAGAAGGGTATGCGAGAATTACGGGTAAACCGGGCGTAGTAATCGTAACATCAGGACCTGGTGCAACGAATATTGTAACAGGTTTAGCGGATGCTATGATTGACTCTTTACCGTTGGTTGTTTTTACAGGGCAAGTGGCTACAGGATTGATTGGTTCCGATGCGTTCCAAGAGGCGGATATTCTTGGAATTACGACTCCGATTACTAAACATAATTATCAAGTGAGAGATCCTAAAGATTTTCCACGGATTATTAAAGAAGCTTTTTATATCGCATCAACTGGCCGTCCAGGTCCTGTATTAATTGATATTCCGAAGGATATGGCCGTTGGAGAAGCGATTTCACACTTAGACCCTGAAATGGATCTTCCAGGTTATCAGCCAACAACGAAACCGAATTATTTGCAAATTCGCAAGTTGGTTGAGGCGGTGAGCGGTGCTAAAAAGCCAGTCATTCTTGCAGGAGCAGGTGTTCTTCATTCGAAAGCAGCTGACCAACTATTAGAATATGCAGAACAACAAGGTCTTCCAATCGTTCATACTTTACTTGGACTTGGCGGATTCCCGGCAAATCATGCACAGTACGTTGGGCTTGCCGGCATGCACGGATGTTATGCAGCTAATATGGCTTTATCAGAATGTGATTTACTCGTCAATATCGGCGCTCGATTTGACGATCGCTTAACAGGTAGACTTTCAGACTTTGCACCGAATGCAACCGTTGCTCATATCGATATTGATCCAGCTGAAATTGGGAAAAACGTTCCAACAAAAATCCCGGTTGTTGGTGATGCAAAAGAAGCATTGGCAGAGTTAGTTGCTCAAAATGGTAAAAAACCTGAAATTACTGAGTGGATGAATCAACTTGCTAAGTGGAATAAAGAATTTCCATTGCGCTATACGTCATCTGATGAATATTTAATGCCGCAACGAGTGATTGAACTTCTTCATGAAAAAACCAATGGAGAAGCTATCGTGACAACGGATGTCGGTCAACATCAAATGTGGGCAGCGCAATACTATCGCTTTAATAAACCGAATTCATGGGTTACTTCCGGTGGACTTGGCACAATGGGCTTTGGTTTACCTTCAGCACTTGGTGCACAGCTTGCAAATCCTGAGGCTACTGTACTTTCCATTTCAGGTGATGGTGGTTTCCAAATGTGCAGTCAAGAATTAGGCGTAATCGCAGAAAGAAACTTACCGGTTAAAATCATCATTCTTAATAATGGAGTTTTAGGAATGGTTAGACAATGGCAAGAACTTTTCTACGAGAAGCGTTATTCACATAGTGTATTCCAATCACAGCCTGATTTTGTGAAATTAGCAGATGCTTATGGTATTCCTGGCTTTTCAGTAAGTACGGAAGAAGAAGCAAGCGCGCGCATTGAGGAAGCATTGGCAATCGATGGTCCTGTATTAATCGATTTCCGTGTCAAACCAGAAGAAAATGTGTATCCGATGGTAGCAGCAGGAAAAGCTCTCCATGAAATGGAAGGAGTGTAATCATGAAAGGAATTCTTACTCTTACTGTAAACAATAGGCCAGGAGTTCTTAATCGGATTACGAACCTGTTTACAAAAAGAAATTACAACATTGAAAGCATCACGGTTGGTTCTTCTGAGCAAGAAGGGGTTTCAAGAATCACCGTCGTTGTTCAAGTAGATGATGAAACAGTTATCGAACAAATGACAAAGCAGCTTCATAAACAAATCGATGTATTAAAAGTAAATGATATTAGTAATCAAGCAATCGTTGCGCGCGAATTGGCACTGATCAAAGTTCAAGTGACAAGTCAAACGCGAGCCGAAATATATGCTGTTATTGAACCTTTCCGTGCTTCTGTTATTGATGTAAGTAAAGATAGCTTAACGGTTCAAATTACAGGTGAGTCTGATAAGATTGAAGCTTTTATTGAACTAATTAAGCCATACGGCATCAAAGAGTTAGCTCGAACAGGAACTGCTGCTTTCCCACGCGGAATGCAGTTAGCCAATAGCAAAAGCAGCAAGGCCCAAACGATTGTTTAATTTAATAAATGAATCAACTAAAAACTAAAAAACTAACTTTAGAAAAGAAAAGGGAGATGTATTAATTATGGCAAAAGTATATTATAACGCAGAGGCAAACGAAAATTTCTTCAATGGTAAAAAAGTAGCAATCGTTGGTTACGGTTCACAAGGACACGCACATGCACAAAACCTTCGCGAGAGCGGTGTAGACGTAATTATCGGAATCCGTCCAGGAAAATCTGCTGAAAAAGCAAAAGAAGATGGTTTCCAAGTATTTTCAGTTAAAGAAGCAGCTGAGCAAGCAGACGTAATCATGAACTTGCTTCCAGATGAAACTCAACCAAAAGTATACCAAGAAGAAATCCAACCTGCTCTAACTGCTGGTAAAGCTCTAATGTTCGCACACGGATTCAATGTTCACTTCAGCCAAATCGTTCCACCAGCTGACGTAGACGTATTATTAGTAGCACCAAAAGGTCCAGGACATCTTGTACGCCGTACATATACTGAAGGCGCAGGTGTTCCAGCTCTATTCGCAATCTACCAAGACGTAACAGGTACAGCGAAAGAATTAGCACTTGCTTATGCTCGCGGCATCGGTTCTTTACGTGCAGGTGGTCTTGAAACAACATTTAAAGAAGAAACAGAAACAGATTTATTCGGAGAGCAAGCAGTTCTTTGCGGTGGCTTAACTTCTCTTGTAAAAGCTGGTTTCGAAACATTAACAGAAGCTGGGTACCAACCAGAAGTTGCTTACTTCGAATGTTTACATGAATTAAAATTAATCATCGACCTTATGTATGAAGGCGGAATGGAAAACATGCGTTACTCAATCTCTGATACAGCACAATGGGGAGACTTCGTTTCTGGACCACGCGTTGTAACAGAAGCTTCTAAACAAGCGATGAAAGCTGTATTAAAAGATATCCAAGATGGTGAATTTGCAAAAGGTTGGATCTTAGAAAACCAAGCTAACCGTCCAGTATTCAATGCAATCAACCGTCAAGAGAACGAACATCCAATCGAAGTAGTAGGTCGTGAACTACGTAAAATGATGCCATTTGTTAAACCACAACAACAGGAGAAAGAAGTGGTAGCTGTTGCGAAAAATTAATATTTTTGACACAACATTACGTGATGGCGAACAATCTGCCGGTGTCAATTTGAATTTTTCGGAAAAAATCGAAATTGCTTATCAGCTTGAACGTTTAGGTGTAGACATTATGGAGGCGGGATTTCCAGCCGCTTCCAAAGGTGACTTTAATTCCGTTCAAGAAATCGCGCGCCGCATTAAAAACAGCTCTGTTACAGGGCTGGCGCGTGCGGTCAAAGGCGATATTGACGCTGCGTGGGATGCTTTAAAGGATGGAGCACAACCTCGTTTGCATACATTCATCGCTACTTCACCAATCCATCGTGAGTACAAGTTGAAAATGACAAAGGAACAAGTCGTTGAGCGCGCTGTAGCGATGGTTAAATACGCTTCAGAACGTTTCCCAATCGTACAATGGTCAGCTGAAGATGCGAGCCGCACAGAGTTAGATTATTTAGCTGAAATTGTTGAGGCGGTAATCCAAGCGGGTGCAAAAGTTATTAATATTCCAGATACAGTAGGTTATGCAACGCCAATTGAATATGGTAACATTTTCCATTACTTATGTGAACATGTTCCTTCTATTGATAAAGTGAGCCTATCTTCTCACTGCCATGACGATCTAGGAATGGCGACAGCCAACTCTCTAGCGGCCATTGAAGGCGGCGCAACGCAAGTAGAAGGTACGATTAATGGAATTGGTGAACGTGCTGGTAACGCAGCTCTTGAAGAAGTAGCTGTTGCGCTTCGTATTCGCCAAGACTATTATCAAGCACAAACGCGTTTAACGCTTAATGAAATTAAAAGAACGAGTGATTTAGTAAGCCGTTTAACAGCAATGACGGTTCCGCCGAATAAGGCAGTCATCGGTGCAAACGCTTATGCACATGAATCTGGTATTCACCAAGATGGCGTCTTAAAGGAAAAAACAACATATGAAATCATTTCTCCAGAACTTGTTGGTGTGTCCTCGAACTCGCTTGTTTTAGGTAAACACTCTGGCCGACATGCTTTTAAAGAACGATTACAAGAGTTGAACTTCCAAGTAAGTGAAGAAGAAATGAATCGTCTATTCGTTCAATTCAAAGAGCTAGCGGATAAGAAGAAACAAATGACAGATGAAGACTTAGTTGCTCTTGTTTTAGAGGAAAAAGCAACAGCCAGCATCGCTTATGATTTAGTATCTATGCAAATTTCACACGGCACAAATCAAATTCCAACAGCTACGGTTACCTTGAAAAAAGGTGAGGAAGAAACAATCCAAGAAGCTGCAACGGGAGCAGGTAGTGTTGAAGCTCTTTATAATACACTTGAAAGATGCCTAGGCGGCGAAATTGAGTTAGAAGATTATCGAATTCAATCCGTTGGCGGTGGTATGGATGCGTTAGCACAAGTATATGTAAAGATGAACTACCAAGGTGTTGAAACAAGTGGCCGCGGTTTAGATCAGGACGTATTAGAAGCGTCTGCTAAAGCATATTTAAACGCGGTGAATCGCGTGATTATTATGAAAGAATTAGAAGAAAAAGTACCGAATTAATAAGAAAAGCGGAGCCGGCTCGTTCAGCTAGCCGGTGCAGCTAAACAAGATAAACAAAGCGCAAGCGCCCTTCATTATGTACGGGTGCTTGCCTATTCAATGGAAGAAATATTTCAATGGTTTTAGGAAGGGGAGTTTTCGATGAAAGGGAATATAGCTGTGTTGCCAGGCGATGGCATTGGAAAAGAAGTAACAAAAGGAGCTGTAGAAATACTCGAAGTTGTTGCTCAAAAATTTGGACACGAATTCGAATTTCAATACGGTGAAATTGGTGGCGGAGCGATAGATAATACAGGATCACCTCTACCAGATGAAACAGTCGAAATTTGTCGGAAAAGTGACGCTGTATTATTAGGGGCAGTTGGTGGACCAAAATGGGATAACCATCCTGTCGATATCCGCCCAGAACGCGGTCTATTAAAAATTCGTAAAGAGCTTAATCTATATGCGAATCTTCGACCAATCAGCTATTATTCGAGTTTATCGGAAGCTTCTCCTCTTAAAAAAGAATTAATTGAAGGTGCCGATTTTGTTATCGTTCGTGAATTAACGGGCGGCCTATACTTTGGGAAACCAAGTGAACGAGTGACACGAGAAGGTAAAGATGCTGTAGTCGATACGCTTTTCTATACAAAGGAAGAAATGCACCGCATTATTAAACTAGCTTTTGAATTAGCTAGCAATAGAACAAAGAAAGTAACATCGGTTGATAAAGCGAATGTATTAGAATCAAGCAGAATGTGGCGTGAAACAGCTGAGGAAATTGCGAAAGAATATCCAGATGTGACGTTAGAGCATATGCTTGTGGACAATGCAGCGATGCAACTTATTCGTAACCCAAAACAATTTGATGTTGTCGTAACAGAAAACTTATTCGGCGACATTTTAAGTGATGAAGCATCCGTTCTTACTGGATCGCTAGGAATGCTTCCATCGGCTTCTATTTCAACAAATGGACCAAATCTGTACGAACCAATTCATGGTTCAGCTCCTGATATTGCAGGGCAGAATTTAGCAAATCCGATTGCGACAATCTTATCTGCTGCATCGCTGTTACGCTTATCATTTGGTCTAGAAGCTGAAGCAACTGCGGTGGAACAAGCCGTTGAAGCAGTGCTTGAAAAAGGTTTTAGAACAGGTGATATTGCAGATGAGCAATCAACGAAGTTATCGACGAGTGAAATGGTTGCTGAAATTAAAACAGTTCTGTTAGATCAAGAGGCGACTTCTAACGTTACAGGAGCACGTGTATAACAGCTGTTTTTAGACACGGCCTTCTTAGTAGGTCGTGTTTTTTAAAAGTTAAGAAGTATAAAGATTTCGAGATGTTTCGGTGTTCAGTGTAAGCGTATAGCCTGTCGAGTTGCAGTTTACTCAGTCGATTAAGTTAAAAATCGACTTCATCTTCTAGCTCTCCAACGCTTGCGCTTTTCTTAAAAAATCTAAAATGATTGAGGTGGAACAAGATGGGAAAGTCCATTATTGAAAAAATATGGGAGCGTCACATTGTAGCAGCTGAGGAGAATAAACCAGATTTATTATATATCGACCTACAATTTATTCATGAAGTAACATCGCCACAAGCTTTTGAAGGGCTTAGATTAAAGGGGCGTAAAGTAAGAAGACCGGATCGTACATTTGCGACAATGGATCACAATGTTCCAACAATTAATCGTTATTTCATTCAAGATGAAATTGCTCAAAAGCAATTGTCTGCTCTTGAACAAAATTGTAAAGAGTTTGGGATTCGTCTAGCGGATTTGGACAGCCCTGAACAAGGGATTGTTCACGTTATTGGACCAGAATTAGGTCTTACACAACCTGGTATGACCATCGTATGTGGTGATAGCCATACGTCTACTCACGGCGCATTCGGTTCGATTGCATTTGGAATTGGAACGAGTGAAGTGGAGCACGTATTAGCGACACAAACATTATGGCAAACGAAGCCAAAGACGTTAAAGCTTGAAGTAAATGGTCAGTTAGGTAAAGGTGTTAATGCAAAGGATGTTATTTTATACATTATTTCTAAATTTGGTGTAGATTTTGGAACAGGTTATATTATCGAGTATTGTGGCGAAGTATTCGAGAATATGTCGATGGAAGAGAGAATGACGGTATGTAATATGTCGATTGAAGGTGGAGCAAGAGCTGGTTTAGTAGCTCCTGATGAAACGACGTTCTCTTACATGAAAGGCAGAAAATATGCACCAAAAGGCGAAGAATTTGATCGTGCGGTAGAAGATTGGAAGTCATTAGCTAGTGATGAAGATGCTGTATATGACCGCGAAATTGTGTTAGATGGCAGCGCTATTCCACCGATGGTTAGCTGGGGTACAAACCCTGGAATGGCAAGCGGTGTAGATGCAATGATTCCGAGTGAATCAGATGGAGCGTTTGATTCTGTAGAGTTGAAAAATGCACTTCAATATATGGGACTTAAAGAAGGTCAAGCAATTACAGATATCGAAGTACAGCATGTGTTTATCGGCTCATGCACAAACTCTCGTATTGAGGATTTACGCCAAGCTGCGTCTATGCTTGAAGGTCAAAAAGTTCATCAAGGTGTTCGTGCTATGGTTGTACCTGGTTCACAAAATGTGAAAAAACAAGCTGAAGAAGAAGGGTTAGATCAGATTTTCAAAGCAGCTGGCTTTGAATGGCGTGATTCTGGCTGTAGTATGTGCTTAGGTATGAATCCAGACGGAGTACCAGCTGGAGAGCATTGTGCTTCTACTTCTAACCGAAATTTTGAAGGTCGTCAAGGAGCAGGCGCACGTACGCACTTAGTTAGCCCTGCGATGGCTGTAGCAGCGGCTATTACTGGAAAGTTTGTTGATATTAGAACATGGGAAGCTCCAACTGTAGGAGCTCATTAAATATTAATATATAAATGGAGGTGCCGAAGATGGAACCGATTAAGGTTTTTACAGGAAAAGCAGCGGTTATGGACCGTAAAAATGTAGATACAGATCAAATTATTCCAAAGCAATTTTTAAAACGAATTGAGCGTAGCGGATTTGGTCAATTTTTATTTTTTAACTGGCGTTTTGATGAAGAAGGAAATGATCGTGCAGATTTTGAACTAAATCAAGAGCAAAATAAAGGTGCGTCTATTTTAATTGCAGGCGAAAACTTCGGTTGCGGTTCTTCTCGTGAGCATGCACCATGGGCTTTACTTGATTATGGTTTTAATATTGTAATTGCTCCTTCTTTTGCTGATATTTTTAGAAACAATTGCATGAAGAATGGGATTGTTCCGATTGTTTTAACAGAAGAGCAAGTGGCTGAGTTAATGAAAAAAGGTGTAGAACCTGGCTATGAATTAACTATTGATCTTCCAAACCAAAAGCTTTTTGATCAATCAGGGTTTGAAGCTGAATTTGAATTCCATCCATACTGGAAAGAAATGCTTATTAATGGGTGGGATGAAATTTCCATTACTGAGCAATACGAAGAACAAATTAAAAGCTATGAGCAACAAAAAATGCCAATCTCTTCTATTTAATTTAGAAGAGACATTGGGCAGAAAATTTTATCCTGTATGGTCTCGGTTTCTTTGAGTCATACGGGATTTTTTTTGAAAATCGTTTCATTCCATGCTACACTGATGTTCAAAAATGAACGGTGAGGCGGAATGGTTAATGAATGAGAAAAAAGATGGAAATAATGTGGTCCTGTTTCCTAATTTACATCATCGCTTAGTTATGAAGGGGACGGAGGCGCTAGAAAATAAACGGTATAAGCAGGCAGCCGAATTATTTAGCCAAGCGAGGGAATTAGATCAGGAACACGCTGAAGGGAATGTAGGATTGCTCGTTTCGTTAATCGAGCTCCAAGATTATAAAGAAGCTAAACAATTATGTAAGGAATTATTGCATCAAGGGATTGGTGACTATTTTCAAATTACGAATATGTACTTGATGGTGCTTGTGCAATTAGGGGAGCATGAGGATATCGTAGAGATGATTGAGCTATTGTTTCAAGAGCATCAAGTCCCATTTGATAAAATGGAACAGTTTGAGCAGATGCTTTCCTTCAGCAAACGGGCATTAGAAGAAAGAGAGATGGAAGCGGAGCAGCATGAAAGTCAATTACAGCAACAGCTTCAACAAGAGCCTTTGTTTAATGGGAAAAATGAACAACAATTGCTTAATACAATTAATATGCTTTCACAGATGAATGTGCGTCCATTTATCGATGATATTCAACAATTTATGCAAGAGGAAGCGAATCATCCTTTCTTTAAAACAATGCTGTTGAATATATTAAAAGAGCAGGACTATACACAAGCCGTGGAAGTAAGGAAGTTTTCACAAGTCTCTTCTTTGATTCCAGCTCATTTACCGAATTTGAAAGAGTATCCTTTTTTTAAAAAAGTATGGGATTTGGCAGAACAAAAATTGGCACAAAAAAATCCGAGCTTGTTCGAAATAGTACATAGTTTGCTGGAAAGGCACAGCTTTTTGTTATATCCATTTGAACTTGAGCAAGATGGTGCGACCATTGCAGCAGCTTACCATGCTTTAGCAGAACAGTATATGACAGGAAAAGACTTTTGTGAGCGAATTGCTCTTATTTATGAAGCAGAAGAACAAGTTGTAAAAGAATGTTTGGATTACTTAAAAGAAATTGAAGGAATTTCTTATCCCATTATTTAACCTATTGCTGTTGAAAGAAGAGGAAGCTGTGGTATAATGTAGTGGTTGTACTATACGCTCGTACAAAAAAACGGGAATATCCAAATAATTTGGGTATATTTGAGGGATGACTTGTTAAGAATTGCAAAGCAGATTCATCCATGCTTATTCTTGACGTATATAGATTTTTGGAGGGAAACACATGTCTGTTAAATGGGAAAAGCAAGAAGGAAACGTTGGAGTTTTAACGGTTGAAGTAGACGCAGCAACAGTAAACGCTGGTTTAGACAAAGCGTTCAAAAAAGTAGTAAAGCAAGTAAACGTACCTGGCTTCCGTAAAGGGAAAATGCCTCGTCCATTATTTGAAAAGAAATTCGGTGTAGAATCTTTATACCAAGATGCTCTTGACGAAATTCTTCCAGAAGCTTATGCAAATGCTGTCGAAGAAGCAGGAATTTCACCTGTAGATCGTCCAGAAATCGACATTGAGAAAATGGAAAAAGGTGAAAACCTTATTTTCACAGCTACTGTAACAGTAAAACCTGAAGTGAAATTAGGTAACTATAAAGGACTTGAAGTAGAAAAGTTTGATACAACAGTTACAGATGAAGATGTAGAAGCTGAATTGAAAAAGCAACAAGAGCGTCAAGCTGAGCTAGTTGTGAAAGAAGAAGGCGCAGCAGTTGCAGGTGATACAGTTGTAATTGACTTCGAAGGATTCGTTGATGGTGAAGCATTCGAAGGTGGAAAAGGTGAAAACTATTCTTTAGAGCTTGGTTCTAACTCTTTCATCCCAGGATTCGAAGATCAACTAATCGGTCTTGAAGCAGGTGCTGAGAAAGACGTTGAAGTAACATTCCCAGAAGAGTACCACGCTGCAGAGCTTGCTGGTAAACCAGCTGTATTCAAAGTAAAAGTTCACGAAATCAAAGCGAAACAACTTCCTGAATTAGACGATGAATTCGCGAAAGATATTGATGATGAAGTAGAAACTATTGCAGAACTTAGAGAAAAAACAAAAGCTAAATTAGAGCATGACAAAAAGCATGAAGAAGAACACTTCATCCAAAATGCTGTAATTGGTCAAGCGGTTGAAGGTGCTCAAATCGATCTTCCTGAAGTAATGGTTTCTAACGAAGTAGATCGCATGATGCAAGATTTTGCTGGACGCTTACAACAACAAGGATTGAACTTAGAATTGTACTTCCAATTCTCTGGTCAAGACGAAGCGGCGTTAAAAGGCCAAATGAAAGAAGAAGCAGAAGGTCAAGTTCGCACAAGCTTAGTGCTTGAAGCAATTGCTGAAGCTGAGAAACTTGAAGCGACAGAAGAAGACGTAGAAGCTGAATTAGCTAAAATGGCTTCAATGTACAATATGGAAGTAGACGCAATCAAAAAAGCTCTTGGAAACTTAGATGCAATTAAAGGCGATCTACAAATTAAAAAAGCTATTGATTTCTTAGTTGAAAACAGCAAAACAGTAGAAGCTAAATAATAGCAGCTTTAAAAAAATATAGTTTTCTTAAAGAAACAAGGCGCGAGCATTTCGTGCCTTGTTTTATACATATCTTGATTTTTTATCATTTATAGAACACTTCTTGATTGCTTTTTTTTAGAATTCAGTGTAGATTAATTCTAATAACACATATACATATTTATACAGTAAATCCTTTTTTTTAAAATTGGTAAGTTAGGGCATACTAAAGAAAGTAACATACATAGTAAAAAGAGCAGTGCTTTGTGTATCGGACAACCTACTATCGTGTAAGCATTTTTGTTACCAAACTTTCAAGAACGTGTTACAATGCAATTCATACTATTTAATTGCAATGAAAGTGCTTATTTAGGCGTTTCTTACGAAGAAAGAAACATGCCTTTAAGATGAATAGAGTAGGAATAGTATTCAAGAGGGGTGAACGTTCATGTTTAAATTTAATGATGAAAAGGGACAATTAAAATGTTCTTTTTGTGGGAAAACTCAAGAACAAGTTCGTAAGCTGGTAGCCGGTCCAGGTGTATATATTTGTGATGAATGTATTGAACTTTGTACAGAAATCGTGGAAGAGGAGCTAGGTACTGAAGAAGAAGTAGAATTCCGCGATGTTCCAAAACCAAAAGAGATTTGCAATATTCTTGATGAATATGTCATCGGACAAGAACAAGCGAAGAAGTCTTTAGCGGTTGCTGTATATAATCACTACAAACGAATTAATTCTAATAGTAAAGTAGACGATGTAGAGCTTTCAAAAAGTAATATCGCGCTTATTGGACCAACTGGTAGTGGGAAAACATTACTTGCCCAAACTTTAGCGCGTTTACTAAACGTTCCTTTTGCTATTGCTGACGCGACGTCTCTAACAGAGGCTGGTTACGTAGGGGAAGATGTTGAAAATATTTTGTTAAAACTAATCCAAGCAGCAGATTATGACGTTGAGAAAGCAGAAAAAGGAATTATCTACATCGATGAAATCGATAAAGTAGCTCGTAAATCTGAAAACCCATCGATTACACGTGATGTTTCAGGTGAAGGGGTTCAGCAAGCACTATTAAAAATTCTTGAAGGAACTGTAGCAAGCGTTCCTCCACAAGGTGGACGTAAGCACCCTCATCAAGAATTTATTCAAATTGATACTACAAATATTTTGTTTATTTGTGGTGGAGCTTTCGATGGCATCGAACCGATTATCAAACGTCGTCTAGGTCAAAAAGTAATTGGTTTTGGTGCAGAGACGAAAAAAGATGAAGTAGCAGAAAAAGAGCTGCTTTCAAAAGTTCTTCCTGAAGACTTACTTCGTTTCGGTTTAATTCCAGAGTTTATCGGTCGTCTTCCAGTTATTGCGACGTTAGAGCAATTGGATGAGGCGGCACTTATTGAAATTTTAACAAAACCGAAAAATGCATTAGTGAAACAATATCAAAAATTATTAGAACTTGATGATATTGAATTGGAATTCGAACCGGAAGCACTAAATGAAATTGCTAAAAAAGCAATTGAACGTAAAACAGGTGCCCGTGGATTACGTTCCATCATCGAAGGGATTATCCTTGATGTGATGTTCGATCTTCCTTCACGTGATGATGTATCTAAATGTATTATTACAGCAGGGGCGATTACAGAAAATGAATCTCCGAAATTGGTTCTGAAAGATGGTACAACAATTCAAGGCCAATCTGCTTAATATGTTTCTTTAAAAAGAGATGAGCTAGACAGGTGTTTCTGTCTAGGCTCGTCTCTTTTGTTTTTAATGAAATAGCCAGCCCTCCTGTAAGACAACCAAATTTTTCATGAAGGAAACTATGAATGATTTCAACTTATGATAGGAGATACTACCACATAAGACAAACATGGTGAGCGCAGGAGGGAAAATGATGAGCTGGACAGGATTGGCATTGTTTATTCAACTGTTTTTTGGTGTAATCATTGGGTTATATTTTTTGAATTTATTAAAAGGACAGCGTACACAAAAGGTGTCGATTGATCGTGATTCTAAAAAAGAAATGGATCAATTGCGTTCAATGAGAGCGATTCAATTAACGGAGCCATTAGCAGAAAAGGTAAGACCGCAGTCATTTGATGATATTGTTGGACAGGAAGATGGAATCAAATCATTAAGAGCAGCATTATGCGGACCAAATCCACAGCATGTTATTATTTATGGACCACCTGGTGTAGGGAAGACCGCAGCTGCACGACTTGTACTAGAAGAAGCAAAAAAAAATGGGAAATCACCGTTTAGAAAGTCAGCAGTATTTGTTGAATTAGATGCAACAACAGCTCGTTTTGATGAACGAGGTATTGCTGATCCACTGATTGGTTCTGTTCATGACCCGATTTATCAAGGAGCAGGGGCGATGGGCCAGGCTGGTATTCCGCAACCCAAACAGGGAGCGGTAACAAATGCGCATGGCGGAGTGTTATTTATTGATGAAATTGGGGAGCTCCACTCGATTCAAATGAACAAGTTGTTAAAAGTGTTAGAGGATCGGAAAGTATTTTTAGAAAGCGCATATTATCAAGAAGATAATACAAATATTCCTACTCATATTCATGATATTTTTAAAAACGGTTTACCTGCTGACTTCCGGTTGGTTGGAGCCACAACTCGAACACCAAATGAGATTCCTCCCGCTATTCGTTCTAGATGCATGGAAGTGTTTTTTCGCGAACTCGACCGCGATGAAATTATAGAGGTTGTTAAAAAAGCAACCGACCGAGTAAACGTGACTATCAGTGAGAAAGGTTTACAACTGATTGCGGAATACGCTCGTAATGGTCGTGAAGCGGTAAATATGGTGCAAACGCTTGCGAGTATTTCCATTAATGAAAATCGGTCTTATATTAAAGAGGAGGATATTGATTGGATGGCTCATAGCAGCCAGTTAACGCAGCGGATGGATCGGAAAATTGATTCAAAGCCGCAAGTTGGGTTTGTCAATGGGCTGGCTGTATATGGAGCAAATAGCGGAGCGTTGCTTGAAATTGAAGTGACGGTAATGCCGGCGATGAGTGAAAAAGGAGCCATTACCATTACTGGAATTGTCGAAGAGGAAAGCATTGGGGGCAATGGAAAATCAATTCGACGTAAAAGTATGGCCAAGGGTTCAATTGAAAATGTAATTACAGTATTACGCTCAATGGGTGTTCCAGCTGATCAATTTGATATTCATGTGAATTTTCCTGGCGGGACTCCTGTAGACGGACCATCTGCAGGGATTGCTATGGCGACCGGGATTTATTCAGCCATTTATAAAATTCCTGTCGATCATACGGTGGCGATGACAGGCGAAATAGGCATTCACGGTGGTGTAAGACCAATTGGTGGCGTGATTCCGAAAATTAAAGCGGCTCAATTAGCCGGAGCGAAAACGGTCATTATTCCAGCTGATAATATGCAGCCGCTTCTAAAGGAAATTAAAGATATTGAGATTGTACCTGTTACTAAAGTCCAGGAAGTGTTCGAACGATCTCTGAAAAAAGACGTGATACCTGATCAATTACTTTCTACATTGAATTTAAGTAAAAAGGAAAGTGTATAAAGGGAATGCCCCGGTTTTATAGTACCGGGGTTTGTTATAGGTATAATAATGTTTTTCATTTTTATAATTAAACGTGCTTTTTTCACCTTTTTTGGGGATAATAAAAAGAGCGTATCTAGTGGTAAACTAAACAAGAAATAGACACTTTTACACAAATAGGATAGAATTGTGAAAAGGTTAGAAACATACAACGATGATGCGAAATTTTGATGGAGGTGTCAGGCAATGGCTGATAAAGAAATCATCGTCCCCCTCCTGCCGCTTAGAGGCTTGCTTGTTTATCCTACGATGGTTCTACATTTGGATGTCGGTCGGGATAAATCAATACAAGCTCTTGAGAAAGCAATGGTGGAAGATCATCTCATTTTTTTAACAACGCAGCAAGATGTCACACTTGATGAACCGGGTGAAGAGGATTTATACCCAATAGGTACATTGACGAAGGTAAAGCAAATGCTGAAGCTGCCAAATGGAACGATCCGTGTATTAGTAGAAGGATTAAATCGAGCAGAAGTCAATGTATTTTATGATTATGAGACACACTATGGTGCCAAGATTAAAATATATGAAGATGATGAAGAGAAAGATGCAGAACATCAGGCTTTAATGCGTACGTTGCTTGATTACTTTGAACAATACATAAAAATGTCAAAGAAGATCACGAGTGAAACATTCTCTTCTACTGCAGATATCGAAGAACCAGGAAGGCTTGCTGATATTATTGCATCACATCTTCCGTTAAAATTAAAAGATAAACAAGAAATTCTTGAAACGACCAATGTGAAGGAACGTTTAAGTCGTGTAATTGAAATGATTCACAATGAAAAAGAAGTGCTTCATTTAGAGAAGAAAATCGGCCAACGAGTTAAGCGTTCGATGGAACGTACGCAAAAGGAATATTATCTTCGTGAGCAAATGAAAGCCATTCAAAAAGAACTGGGCGACAAAGAAGGTAAAGGCGGTGAAGTGGCTAAACTCACAGAGAAAATTGAAGCCGCTGGCATGCCTGAGCAGGTGAAAACAACAGCTTTAAAAGAACTTGATCGTTATGAGAAGGTTCCTGCTAGTTCTGCGGAAAGCTCGGTCATTCGTAATTACATTGACTGGTTAGTTGCGCTTCCTTGGTCTAAAAGTACAAAAGACGATTTAAATATTTTGAAGGCTGAAAAGGTTTTAAACAAAGACCATTACGGATTGGAAAAAGTAAAGGAACGGGTGTTAGAATACTTAGCTGTTCAACAGTTAACTCATTCATTAAAAGGCCCTATCCTCTGTTTAGCAGGCCCTCCTGGAGTTGGGAAAACAAGCTTGGCTAGATCTATTGCGACTTCGCTAAATCGTAATTTTGTGCGCATTTCTTTAGGGGGCGTTCGCGATGAGTCTGAGATTCGCGGTCATCGCCGAACCTATGTAGGTGCGATGCCGGGCCGAATTATTCAAGGAATGAAAAAGGCAGGTACGATTAATCCAGTCTTTTTATTAGATGAAATTGATAAGATGTCTAATGACTTCCGCGGTGATCCATCTGCCGCGTTACTCGAAGTGTTAGATCCAGAGCAAAATCATAATTTTAGCGATCATTATATAGAAGAACCGTATAATCTATCTGATGTCATGTTTATTGCGACAGCCAATGATTTGTCAACGATTCCAGGTCCTCTTCGTGATCGGATGGAGATTATTACAATTGCCGGGTATACGGAAATTGAGAAGCTGCATATTGCGAGAGATCATTTGTTAGTTCGACAGTTAGAAAACCATGGCTTGCAAAAAAATCAGCTTCAAGTTCGAGAAGATGCTTTAATCAAAATTATTCGTTATTATACAAGAGAAGCCGGTGTGCGTAGTCTAGAACGTCAACTGGCAAGCGTTTGTCGAAAAACAGCAAAAATTATTGTTTCGGGTGAGAGGAAGCGGGTCATTGTTTCCGAGAAAAATGTAGAAGAATTTTTAGGGAAAACCATTTTCCATTATGGGCAAGCGGAAGAGGAAGATCAAATTGGTGTGGCGACGGGTCTGGCGTATACAGCAGTCGGCGGCGATACGCTGCAAATTGAAGTCTCGTTATCTCCAGGTAAAGGCAAGCTTGTCTTAACTGGAAAACTAGGTGATGTGATGAAAGAATCTGCGCAAGCTGCATTCAGTTTTGTCCGTGCCAAATCAGAAGAGCTTCATATTGATCCGGACTTCAATGAAAAGTACGATATTCATATTCATGTTCCTGAGGGAGCGGTTCCAAAAGATGGACCATCCGCAGGAATTACGATGGCGACAGCGCTTATTTCTGCGTTGACCAATCGCCCGATTAGAAAAGAGGTAGGCATGACAGGGGAAATTACATTACGTGGACGAGTGCTTCCAATCGGCGGCTTAAAAGAAAAATCATTAGCGGCCCACCGAGCAGGCATTACGAAAATTATTCTTCCACAAGATAATGAAAAAGATATTGATGATATTCCAGAAAGTGTTCGAAATGATTTGCAGTTTGTCCTTGTTTCGCATGTAGATCAAGTATTAGAACATGCGTTGGCAGGTGACATTCAATGAAAGTAACAAGTGCGGATATTGTGATTAGTGCCGTTAAACCTGACCAATATCCAAGTGAACCGATTCCCGAATTTGCATTAGCAGGTCGTTCAAATGTGGGGAAATCTAGTTTTATTAATAAAATGATTAATCGTAAAAATTTAGCGCGTACATCCTCTAAACCTGGAAAAACGCAAACGTTAAACTTTTACCTAATTAACGATGCCCTGCATTTTGTTGATGTACCGGGATATGGATATGCTAAAGTGTCCAAATCGGAGCGAGCAGCGTGGGGGAAAATGATTGAAACATATTTTACTTCCCGTGAACAATTACGTGCTGCTATTTTGATTGTTGATTTACGTCATCCGCCAACGAAGGATGATATTTCGATGTATGAGTTTTTAAAGCACTATGAACTACCATGTATCATTATTGCGACAAAAGCGGATAAGATTCCAAAAGGAAAATGGCAAAAGCATTTGAAAGTAACACGCGAAACACTTGGGCTTGCAAAAGAGGATGAGCTAATGCTCTTTTCTAGTGAGACAGGTGAAGGCAAAGAAAAAATTTGGGGTCTATTAAAGAAATATATGTAAGAAAAGGAACTCGTCTATACGGCGAGTTTTTTTATTTGGCTTTGTTATAAGGTTTTGGTGAGTTTTGGTTTATTTGATATGAGACCCAATCTCGTCATAAAATAAGGTTAAATGGGTCATTATACATAATAAAGTTGCTCTGCCAAACTTGTTTACTTGAAGTTAGGATTTAATTTTGTTATGGTACATTTGTACAGGATATTGTAGATTATAATAATTATTTATTTCATGAACTGTTCATATTTCATTAGGTTCGGACTTTTTATACA
>NZ_JBALMU010000072.1:0-22822 GCF_036962285.1 Bacillus sp. JJ634 | reverse complement strand
ACGGGTGTGTTAGCTGAATAACAACAAGAAAAGACCGAATAAAATCGGTCTTTTTTTCTTGGGCAAATTTCAATGCTAAAATTTAACAGACTATTAAAATGAAAAGTGTTCTTCTTTTTACTAGATTTATTTTGAATTGAATAATTTATAATTACTTACTCACACTTCTCTTTTGTGTGTTTTACAATATATTATTTTATCTTGTTTTACTCTTGTTTTATCTTGTTTTCGGAGGCTGAAAATCCAGTTATATCAAGGGTTCATGGACTCTAACTATAACAAAAACGGTCCCAACTATAACAAAAAAAGTCTTTTGTTATAGTTGATTATTTGTCATAATTAGGGTAAGTGAAAGGAGAGGATATTTGTTGGACACAACAGATGTTGTTGAACCATATCCCACTAACCTTGTTACAAAGTCTAATATGCTTATTGAAGCTAATTATAAACTTGGCGTTGTGGAACAAAAAATTATTTTATGTTTGGCCAGCAATATAAGTCCTGACGATTCGGATTTTAAAACCTATACTTTACCCATCAAAGAGTTTATAAAATTGCTAGAGCTAAAAGGGAAATCTAAATATACAGAATTGAGACAGACTACAAAAGAACTAATGCAAAAAGTATTTGAAGTACGAGTTGATAAGAAGGTCATTCAAGTTTCTTGGTTAAGTTACGTTGCTTATAACGAGACAGAAGGAACAATAGATATAAGATTTGATCCCTTTTTGCGTCCGTATTTATTGGAATTAAAAAGAGAATTTACGAGTTATAAGCTTGAAAATGTCGTGAAATTAAAGAGCTCTTATGCTATTCGAATCTATGAACTTTTGAAGCAATATGAAAAGCTACAAGAGAGGACTTTTCTTTTAAAGAGTTTACGGGAAATGCTTGGAGCTGAAGATATATATCCGGCATACGGAAATTTTAAGCAAAGGGTGCTAGTACCAGCCCAGAAAGAGTTAAAGAAGAAAACGGATATCTCCTTTGAAATCGAAGAAGTGAAAAAGGGGCGTAAAGTGGAGAAAGTTAAATTCCTTATAACTTCTACAGGAAAGAAAAAATCTGGGCAATTGGAGCTTTTTCATGAAAATTTAGAGGAATTTAAGCGCCCCAATACCTTCTTAGAGACTGTGAAAAGGCTTGGTTTACAACTTGGAATACAATTGTCAGATAAAATGATTAATGATTGGGAAAAGTATGGACCAGGACATGTAATTGATTTGTTGGAGAAAATGCAGCATAGAAAAGATATAGAAAATCCAATTGGTTACATAATAAAGGTTTTAAATTCTTCTGAACATAATGAAGCTGCTGCAGCATTAGAAAAGGGGGATATTATAGCCCATTTGGTCTCTAAATTTAGAAGATCAAAAGAATCCTTGCCTGAATGGTTGATAAAACAAGAATCTATTAAAGAGATAGAAGAATGGATGGCAATAGACCATGAACAGGCCGTTCAACAATTTGATGAAATAAAATCAGGGTTGTATGAAATTCTTGGGATTAAGGAGTCAAAGAAGCTTTCAAAAGAGGAAAAGGAACGGATTAAAAGAGAAGTTGAAGAAATGATAAGGAATTCAAGCAAGTAAATATAACATTTTCGGTCCCTGGGGGTTGTTTGAAATTTCCTCGAACCCTACTTTTTCTATATGATCTATTCGCAGAGTTACTGCCACACTGGTTAAGAAAGAAGAAAAAGCAATGAGAGAAGGGAAATTAAGCGAAGAACAGAAAAGAGAAATAGAACAACAGCCTAAAGAGCTTATAAATAATAGTTCTGTTAAACGATAATGTTGATTTTTTAACAAAAGAGGCTCAGTACCAGCGTTCGTGTAATCAGGGGCAAGTAGAGATAACCACTCTATAACATCTCTACCTTGCTTTATTGGGGGATGGAAACGATTCGAAGAATGAGAGGTCACGGGGAAAATTTATATCTTCAACGGAGGAGAACTTGTGAAGCATAATCTGACAGAATATAATAATAGTTTTTATAAAGAGGAGTTAGAAGTAGGACGTTGGATGAATACGGACTTTGTTTTCATATCTAATACTACTAGATTGAGAGATGCGGCAGAAATTCTTGTGAAAAAGCAGTTAAACGAGATCTCCGTTGTAGATGAATATCAATGTTTTCTTGGTATGTTATCTTCATCTGTTGTTATGCAGGCTATATTAGAAAATAATTCTTTGGATGAGTTAGTTGAAACATATTATGACCGAACAATTAAACCATTTTCTTTTCATGAGACATTATCCGATATTTCTCCGTTAAAAAAGGTGAGTGTTCCAGTTGTTGATAATCATAATGTTTTGATTGGTATGTTAAGTCAAAATAATGTCTTAGAAGGTTTCTCTCAAGTCTATCATAAGATGAATTCTTTAGAGGATACTATAGAATGGTTTAATGTTTGTTTCGATAATATTTATGAAGGTATTATTGTTGTTGATGAAAACGGCTTTGTAAAAATGATTAATAAAGCGTACAGTAGTTATCTTGGAGTTGAACAAGATGCTGCAATTGGTCAGCATGTCATAAATGTAATCAACGGTACTCGCCTGCATATAGTTCTTCAAACAGGTATTCCTGAACGAAACCAAGTTCAATTTTTACAAGGACAAGAAGTAGTTGCGCATCGTATTCCCATATGGAGAAACGGTAATATCATTGGCGGGATTGGTATATTGGTTTTTCAAGGGGTTTCGGAACTATATAACATATTTGATAGAATTCAGGAATTATATGACGAGAAAAGTTTTCCATATATCAATATTCCACAATCGAAATCTAAAGGGAGTCCAATAACTTTCACAAAAATTATTGGTGATAGTGACAGTTTTGCTCATGCCAAAAATCTTGCTCGCCGTGCGGCGAAATCACCGGCATCTATACTGATAACTGGTGAAAGTGGTGTAGGAAAAGAAGTATTTACACAGGCAATTCATTCCTTAAGTAATTACAATGAAGGGCCATTTATTAGCGTTAACTGTGCTTCTATTCCTGAACATTTATTGGAATCTGAACTGTTTGGATACGAAGAAGGAGCTTTTACTGGGTCGAGGAAAAAGGGGAAATCCGGGAAATTTCTCTTAGCTAATAAAGGGACAATACTTTTAGATGAAATTGGTGAAATGCCCTTACATATGCAATCGAAAATATTACGTGTTTTGCAGGAAAGAGAAGTAGAACCAGTAGGAGGAACAAAGCCTATACCAATAGATTTTCGCCTTATTGCTGCGACAAATTGTTCCCTTGAAGACATGGTAAGAGAAGGAAAATTCCGTGAAGATCTTTATTATCGTTTGAACGTTATTCCTATTTATATCCCACCGCTACGGGAGAGAAAAGACGATATTCCTTTGCTTATTGGCTATCATATTAAATCTATTTGTAAAAAACATCAGATCCCATTAAAAGATATTAGCAAAGAAACAGTTTCTGCAATGATGGAGTATGAATGGCCGGGTAATGTGAGGGAGTTAGTAAATGTAATAGAGAGGCTTGTTACATTGGTAGAAGGACCTTGCATTTATTTAGATGATTTTCAACAATACTTTTTAACACTTAATACTAAAGTAAATAAAGTAAATATCGAATCGAAACATGATAGTATTAGTGATTTAGAAAATATTAAAAATATAGGATTGAATAAAGAAAGAGAATTGTTACTTCAAATTATTAAAGAGGAAAAAGGGAATAAAACACGTGCAGCTAAAAAATTGGGGATTTCGAGAGGTACTTTATACAATAAATTGAGGGAATTTAACATAGAAGTGTTCAAATGATTGAACAACTGTATAAAATATTGTTCGACTGTATAATGATTTATACAGTTTTTTTGTTTTTAATGTAAAATAATTGTTATTCTTCCTAAAAAATAGCATTGGCACGCAACTTGCATATTAAAAGGATGGAGAGTTCAAAAACACAATTGAATGGACAGAAGGGGGTTTGTCAGTGGTTGCAAGTTCAATAGGTTTAATTGCTAGTTTAATTTTATTAATTATCTTTACTATGCGAGGAACTAATATAATTATTGCTGCAATAATATGTTCGGTTGTCCTCTCAGTAACGAGTGGTTTGTCTTTAGAGAAAGCGCTTACGGAAAGTTATATGGGCGGATTCGTTGGATATTTTTCCTCATGGTTCTTAGTTTATTTATTAGGAGCTATCTTTGGAAAGGTAATGGAAGAAACAAAGGCTGCAGATGCGATCGCGGAATGGATAAAAGTCAAAGTAGGTGCTAAACGGGCTATATTTGCCGTTGTTGCTGCATGTGCTTTGATGACGTATGGGGGAGTTAGTATAGCAATTGTAGGATTTACTGTTTATCCAATTGCCGTATCTCTATTCAGAGTAGCCAATCTACCGCATCGGTTTATTCCAGGAGCCATTGTATTCGGATCTATTTCCTTTACGATGACTTCACCAGGATCACCAGAAGTTCAAAATCTTATTCCAATGGAGTTTTTCAATACTCAACCAACAGCTGGTGGTTTAATTGGGGTTTTAATTGGTATTTTTATCATGGTTACAGGTGGACTAGCACTTAAACATATGGTTCAAAAGGCAATAAAAAATGGCGAGTATTTCAGCTTACCGGGGTCTGAAAAAGGTGATGCTGCTTCGGCGGAAATTGCCGCAACTACTGACATAACGAAAGATGAGAAATTACCAAATGCCTTAATTGCTATATTACCTCTAGTTTCAGTCATTATTGTCTTAAATATTGTGTCAAAGTTTCTTCCTGCCACAAGTGCAGCGTTAGTGGCCTTATTTTTTGGAATCGTCATAGCATTAGTTCTAATGAATAAATACACCCGAGCATACGGTTCGATTTTTGGTAAAGGTAGTGAAAACGCTGTTATTGCAACTGTAAATATTTGTGCAGTAGTAGGATTTGGTGCGGTTGCAAAAGAGGCTCCAGCATTTGCTTCCATAGTAGATTTTCTTACGGGAATGCCTGGAATGGAGTATGCCGGTTTAGCAGCAGCTGTAACCATTATTGCGGGGATTACAGGTTCAGCATCAGGTGGACTTGGCATTGCGTTACCAATTTTAGCTCCTATTTATAATGCACAGGGGCTTGATCCTGGTGCCATGCACCGTATTTCTTCACTTGCTTCTGGTGGACTTGACTCGCTTCCGCATAATGGATACATTGTCACGACCATTAGAGCTGTATGTAATGAAACACATGAGCGAGCATATAAGTCAGTCTTCGTACTTAGTGTGGTTATTCCGATGATTGCATTAATCTTATCGGTCATATTATATACAATTTTTTATTAATACTATTTGCAGAATCTAAAGGGAGGGAATTTTATGAAAGAATTTCAAACAATCGCGTTTATCGGGTTAGGTAATATGGGGCTTCCTATGGCAACCAACCTTGTAAAGGAAGGATATACGGTATATGGAGTGGATGCCAATTCCGAGGCAGAACAAAAGTTTTTACAAGCTGGTGGAAAAATTGGTGTGGCTACTGAACTTTTGGCTAAGGAAGCAGATATTATTTTAACAAGTCTTCCTACGCCACAAGTAGTTGAGAAAGTGTATCTAAGCGAAGAGGGAATTATTCAAAATGCACATTCCTCTCTAACTATTATTGATTTTAGTACTATTTCTCCTCAGCTAAATGAAAAGATTTACACGATTGCGAAAGAAAAAGGGATTAATTATCTTGGAGCCCCAGTGAGTGGAAGTGTTTCTGGTGCAGTGAATGGTACACTTACGATTATGATAGGCGGGGAAAAACCTGTTTATGAGCAATCTCTTCCAGTATTAAAGGTGCTTGGGGAAAATATCTTCCACCTGGGGGAAAGTGCCGGTACAGGAACTGTTCTTAAACTATTAAATAATTTAATGATTGGCTTCTATACACAAGCTGTTGCAGAAACGGTTGTACTGGGAGAACAGATGGGTGTAAATGCAGACACAATTTATGATGTTTTAAGTGTTAGTTTTGGGCAAAGTCGAGTTTATGAAAGAAACTTTAAGGGGTATATTGCGCCAAATAACTTTAAGCCAGGCTTCTCTACTAACCTCTTATTAAAAGATTTAACGTTGGCTAAACAAATGGCGGATGAAATTGGTAGTCCATTGCCAATTGGAGATCAGTTAATTGATTTATATTCAAAGGCTGTAGAACAAGGATATGGCCCGCAAGATATGTCGTCAGTTTATTTAATGGTTAAAGAATTGGTAGAAAACGATAAACAAAATACGGTATCAATCTAAAATTAGGGGGAGTAAAAATATGACTACAACAAAAAACGACGTTAAAACATTAACACATTTTATTGGCGGTGAAATGAAACCTGGCAGAAGTGAACGTTTTGGAAATGTATATAGTCCTTCAACAGGTGAAGTAATTGGTCTATGCCCATATGCTTCAACGGAAGAAGTGAATGACGCTGTTGAAGTGGCGCATGCAGCGTTTAAAAAATGGAGTAAAATATCTGTTGGGAAGAGAGTAGAAGTTCTTCATCGTTTTAGAAGTCTATTAGTAGAAGAAATAGATGCACTAGCTACAATGATTGGGTTTGAAAGCGGCAAAACAATCTCTGATGCAAAAGGGGAAATTAGCCGAGGCATTGAATCCGTTGATTTAGCCATAAATGCCCCACATTTGTTAAAAGGGGAATATTCGGTTAATGTTGGCGGTGATATTAATTCTTTCTCAATGAAGCAACCTTTAGGTGTAGTAGCCGCGATTTCCCCATTTAACTTCCCGGTAATGGTACCGCTGGCGATGACTTCTATGGCGGTAGCTGTAGGAAATGCAGTGATTTTAAAACCTTCTGAAAAGGTTCCGAACTCTGCTTTATTCATCTCAGAGCTATGGAAAAAGGCTGGTTTGCCTGACGGCGTTTGGAGCATTATTAATGGCGATAAAGAAGCGGTGGACGCTCTGCTTAGAAATCAAAAAATTCACGCAGTATCTTTTGTAGGTTCTACTCGAGTGGCAGAATATGTGTATCATGAAGGAACTCGAAATAATAAACGTGTAGCTGCTTTCGGCGGTGGAAAGAATCATATGATTATTATGCCGGATGCTGATTTAGATCAAGCTGTTAATGCTTTCCTAGGTGCGGCATATGGATCTGCTTCCCAACGCTGTATGGCCATATCAGCAGCGATGCCGGTTGGAGAGAAAACAGCAGAAGCATTTGTAGAAAAATTAAAAGCTCGTGTACAAGCATTAAAAGTTGGCGCTTATACTGACGAGAATGCGGATTTTGGAGCAGTGATTAGTCAAGAGTCAAAGGATACGGTTCTTAAGTATATTAATGAAAGTCTTGAAGAAGGCGCACAATTAAGTGTTGATGGTCGTAATCCTGAAATTTGTGAAACAGGAAAAGGTTTTTATTTAGGAGCAACGCTTTTAGATCATGTTACTCCTGATATGCAAATTTATCGTGAGGAAGTGTTTGGGCCGGCGCGTATTGTAGTACGTGTGAAAAGCTTAGATCAAGCAATTGAGTTAATAAATAATCATGAATATGGTAATGGTGTCACGATTTTCACGAATAGTGGATCTGCAGCGAAAAAATTTAAAGAGGAGATTGAAGTTGGTATGGTCGGTGTAAATGTACCGATTCCAATCCCTGTTGGATATCATAACTTTGGAGGCTGGAAGCGTTCAAAATTCGGAGAAGGCCATATGTTTGGTCCAGATGCAGCTCGTTTCTTCACAAAAACTAAAACTGTGTCGGAAAAATGGCCTGAATCTACAGAAGATGAAAATACAACGACATTTGACTTCCCTAGCAATCAATAATTCAAAAGTTAAATTGGACTCACTTTTTGGTCCCGTTTCAGAACATGAGACGGGTAGCAGAAGCACATCGTTTTGTTGAGAGTAGACAAAGCACAGGAAAAGTTTTATTGGAAATTAACAAATGATTTGAGTAGGCACTTCTGGACATCGTTGTAGGAAAATAAATGATTCAGGATAATCGAGTAGTTGTATCTAGTGGGTGATTTGCTTAAATAAGGAAGCTGAAAGTTCTAGCTTCCTTATTTAAATTGGGGAAATATAACAGGATTCTTGGCTTATTCAGTCGAATATGTGCCTTATTCAAAGAACATGTGAAAAGGAGCGGGAGAAACGATGAAAACGCGAGTAACGGAGATTTTTGGAATTAAATATCCGATTATACAAGGAGGTCTTGCTTACCTCGCTTACGCTGAACTGGCGGCTGCTGTATCAAATGCGGGCGGACTCGGGCAAATTACCGCGGCAACGCTAGGTACACCAGAGAAACTCCGGGCAGAAATCCAGAAAGTTCGTACACTTACCGATAAGCCATTTGGTGTAAACTTTGCCATTGCAAAGCACGATAACGGTGGAAAATATCAAGAGTTACTTGAAGTTGCAATTGAGGAAAAGGTGCCGGCTATCTCTTTAACAGGAGCGAATCCGCAGTCTGTTTTTGAGCGAATTAAAGGAGAAAACATTCGAACGCTTGTACTTGTAGCTGGAGTTAGACAAGCACAAAAAGCTGAAGAATTAGGTGCTGATGCGGTGATGGCGGTTGGACAGGAAGGCGGAGGGCATTTAGGACGTGAGGATATTGGTACAATGGTGCTTATTCCTCGTGTCGTAGATTCTGTATCGATTCCTGTAATAGCCAGCGGAGGGATTGGCGACGGCCGAGGTTTATTGGCAGCTCTTTCACTTGGTGCAGAAGGAATTGAAATGGGAACTCGCTTTATTGCGACCCAAGAGTGCATTCACGCAAACGAAAAATATAAACAGGCAATCGTTCATGCAAAAGAGACGGATACAGTCGTAATTAAGAGAACATTAGGGGCACCGGGGCGAGTCCTGAAAAACGACTTTGCATTGAATATTATCGAACGTGAACAAGAAGGCGCAACCTACGAAGACTTGAAAGATGTGATCAGCGGTCAAGCAAATCTCGAATATATCTATGATGGGAATGAAGTAGAAGGTTTCGGATGGGCTGGGCAGGTAATCGGTCTTATCAACACGATTCCGACCGTGCAGGAGTTGTTTGATGAGATGATTCTAACGGCAGAAAAGGGGTTGAGCCGTATAGGTAATATTATCGGAGAGCAGGCCCATCGATAATTTTTTACTATATTTATTAACATTATTTGACTCGTAAATGGTTGCCGCGGCAACCATTTTTTTATTTTTGTTAAGTTTCTTCTGGTATGTGCGGAGTTTAAATGAATCGTCTTTTCCTCTGACATATGTTTTAACTAACTCTGTTTTTCGGCTTTCTTCCATGTAGGGATAAAGTACATAACCAACAGTACAACAACCAAAGAAATCACTACTATAGGGGGTATCGTCAAGAAAATGTGGATTTACAAAGTGAAGGAAATTTCAATAGTAGAAAGCCCAACTTCACTGAAAGTTAAATAGAGAAATTGAGCTTTTCCGTTACTTCATTAAAGCACCCGTTAGCTGAATAACTTTCTTTAAAATTATAATGGAATACAACCTTCTATTTTCATCAAAAGTAAATATCCAGTAAAAACTTGTAATTCAATAAACGTTTATATAAAGGGATTTTTCTAAAATAGAAACTACCTGAAATGGACATTATGTCGCATTGATAAAAAATATGTCGATTAGTATGATTAAAACTGGAGGTGCTTTTATGATAAAAGAAGAAAAATCTCTTTACGATGAACTACCGTGCCATATATTAGCTGGATTTTCTTATGGAATAAAGCAGAACATACAAAAAGGAATTTTATCTAATGCTATGTATCACGAAATTAAATTGATTGAACAGGCAGGCATTAAAAATGGTATCCCAATGAAATGCCTATATAGAAAAGCTTCATGTATAGTTGAAGCTGAAAAACTAAAGGAAACCAAACGTTCCTGCTTATTTCAGAAACGCACCCTTTAGCTTAATAACTTTCTCTAAATAAACGGTTTCCAATTAGGATCTTTTATATCTTCTTTATTTGGTTTTCTTACATATTTCAAACTACCTTTATCACAAGCACCAAATTTTATAAAATTTTGTTGTGCCTGTCTTAAGGAAACTTCATTTGCACCTCCTTCATAATCAGGGTCATCGAATTGAACTCCATCATCTTCCCAAAAACAAATTCCGCAAATAGCATATGTATCTGGTGGTTCTTCATCTAATGTTTTATAACCACAACAAGGGCAAGTATATTCCATGCATTCACCTCGGTATTTTTTATACATTTTACAATGTATTCTTCTTTAGCTTAACTGCACCGTTAGCATAATAAGCGACTGTTCTTATTGAACAATCGCACCCTTTTCTGGAATAAGAAAATTATCATAATTGCAACTATCAGTCCAAAGGGGGTGAGTATCCTTTGTGACATAATCTACCTTACTGGAAGCTAGAAATAAAGGGCGGCGACCTCTTAAAGAGCTGTACGAACCTGCGGTCTTACAGGGGATATTTTCCACACTCTTGGGTTACATTAATCTTTGAAGAAAGTAATTAGCAATCAATGGAAGGGGAAAAGCTAATGGAAAGAGGCAAAATTTCATCTCTTCAGATGGCTTTCATGATGTTCCCTACGATTGTGGCTACCGCTGCTCTCGGGGTGCCAAGCATCACAGCGAAATATGCCAAAAATGATTTGTGGCTGGCCCCCATTTTGGCATCCCTCATCGGGTTTGTGACAGTGTATATCGCTTATCAACTGCACAAACTGTATCCGAAAGAAACGGTTATCCAATTCAGTGAACGTATCATCGGCCGATTCGCGGGGAAAATTCTTGGTATTTTATTCTTGTTTTTTTATATCCAGGCCGGGGGACTCATTATTAGACAGTACGCGGAATTTATTGTCGACTCTTTTCTGGTCAATACTCCGATTAGCGTGATTATGGCATCGATGGTATTCCTCTGTGCCTTAATCGTACACGGAGGTTTAGAAGTATTGGGGAGAGCTGCCCAATTATTTCTCCCTGTTTTTATATTGCCGCCATTCTTCTTTATCATCTTTTCGGGAACTGATTTTGAATTTAGGAATATATTCCCGATATTGGGGGATGGGATGATGCCTCCAATCAAGGGTGCGGTGGTGCCAGGTGGATGGTTCACAGAGTTTTTTCTAATCACGTTTCTCCTGCCTTTTTTAGCGGATCAGAAAAAAGGCAGGAAATACGGAATGATGGCTGTTTTGGCTGTGATGATGTTGTTAGTTATGCTCAATCTTATCGTTCTTTTTGTACTTGGGCCAACGACACCTTCTCATACTTATCCCTTATTTACTGTAGCTCGATACATCAGCACGGCTGATTTTTTTGAACATTTAGAGTCTGGTATCATGGCTGTTTGGGTAGTAGGGGCGTTTGTCAAAATGTCTGTGTTTTATTATGTGACTGTTTTAGGTACCGCACAGTGGCTGAATCTTTCGGACTACCGACCTGTTGTATGGCCGGTAGGTATTCTGATATTAGAATTCAGCTTTTGGTCACTTCCTAATACAATGGGATTGCAACGTTATCTTGTCGGGACCTTTCCCCCATTCGCACTATTGATACAAACGATTATCCCTTTGTTTTTGTTGGTGATTGCTGTTGTTAGGAAAAGAAAACGTAAAAGAACCGAAATTATCTGAACTGCTACATAGATATCCAAACTTCTGTAAAGGCGTTGTTCAACAATATGGCCCGATTGTTGGGTAAGAAAGACTGGAAAATGACTTATCAAGAACCATCTATTTTTAAAAATAGATGTATATAAATCTTAAAAGCTGGCGAAGCTAATTATATATTCCCCCATTTGTTAAAAGAGCATCTGCTTTTCCCTTAGCAGATGCTCCTTTTTTGACGAGTTTCTTCTATAATATGTTTCTACTCTTTAAATCCCTCTCATACTCCTTCACCAACTTATAAAAAGTCGTCTTTTTAATCCCTAATTCCTCCATTGCTTTAACAGCTGTCATTTCACCATTTTTCCATCGGTGATAGACTTGTTTAAACTCTTCCGCCATTCAGGATAGAATTTGCAATACAAGGGGGAGCGTCAGGATTTTGACAATTTACAACGTTAAGCACTCATGAAAAATAAATATTGTTTTTCCGCAACGATAATATTTTAAAACGAGTCTTATTAGAAATTGAACAAGTGGAGCTTTAATTAAATAAGCAGTAAAAGCTCTTCAATGGAAGGGCCCTTTTTATTGCCGATAAATAAAACTTACGTAAAGCAATTTTGTATATAGTATTCATCTCTATCTATTAGAACTAATGATATAAATCGTAGCACAGTAGTACAATCATTTTTAATCTACTTACATACAGTAATAGAAGTAATAAGTGAGTAGGTGACCAATAGTGTCAGATCAAAAATGGAAAAAATCCTCACCTGCCTATGGCTATGTTACCCTCATAGGTTCCAAGCCCATCATGGTCCAGTCAGGTGAAAGTATAACATTTAATCAAAACGGTTCATTAAATAATATACAGTTTAGACCTCCTAGCGACACTTTAATAATTCGTAAATCAGGTGACTATAGGATTGAATATGTATTATTAATCGATGGTCCTGCTTCCTCTTCAACATATGGTTTGATTTTAAATGATTCTTTAGTACAGGGAAGGCTCACTAACTATGGTATACAAAGACTAGTGGATGGAGCGAGTCTGATGCTCATTGGACAAGCTATTATTCATATTCCAAAAAATTCAACATTGGAACTTAGAAATATCGGTCCATCTACGGATACCTTGTTACCAATCATAGGTGAACAAAAAATTAATGCTGCATCATTAACAATAGTGAAGCTGGATTAGCTAAATGCAGTAATTTCGATTTCTTCACTCGTTTGCGGATTGCGCCCTTTACGAGCTGCACGTTCACGTGTTTCAAACGTACCGAATCCAATTAATTAAATCGTTTCATCTTTAGCAAGTGTGTTAGAAATCGTTTCTAATAATGCATCAACTACTTTTGCAGCATCTTTCTGTGTCAGTTCAGATAGGGGTCCTGCCGACAAAACGCGGATATTATACGACGGGTGTGTTAGCTGAATAACAACACGAAAAGACCGGATAAAATCGGTCTTTTTTTCTTGGGCAACTTTCAATAATAAAGTTCAATTGAGGGGCCACTATAGAGGAATTGTCAAGGAAATGCGAAATTTCATGCACCGCTTACACTTCGATTACTTTTATGTAAGTATGTACCATTATCATTCATTCAGCGTAGATTCCTCACTAAGTAAACACAGTAGCAAAACCACTCTGGTAGTTGAAAAACTTTTGAGTATAATAGCTATTAAGAAAAAGCATATATAAACACAAATAGGCCCTAGTCATCAATTGACTGGGCATCTAATAGGAAAAATATTAACTCTATTTCAGTTTCAATTAATAACCCCTACCATTGCAATCACCACAAGTCACCGTTGTTCCACCCCATCCAACATCCACAGTGATTACGCCTTCACCATCACATTTTGGACAGTTTTCTGCTGCCATTTAGCAACCTCCTTGTTTTTCCTTTTTATACCATTTATATTATTCTCTGATATATTGTCATATTCCTTTTATTTACCAAACCATTGAGCAAAACAAATACATCTAATTATTAAATTTCCAGCCTCTTTTTTTCTATTATTATAGCAAAAATAGTTCGTTAAAGTATCGATAAAAAGTGAACGTTCGTAAAGTTTTTTTAGACTTTTGCGGAAATGCAAAAGAGGAGTTCTAAATCAGAAAACAACCTGTTCGTAAATGTGTACTTTTTTGAACTAAAAAAGACCGTCTATTGACAGTCCTGTTCTTGAATTAAAGCACCCGTTCACTGTTTAAGATGGTTTTGGCTGAAATAACTGAACCATTATTTATAGTTATATTAGATCCTTTCTGTAAAAGCCCAAGGCTTCCATCTTCATTAAAATGTGTTATCGAGCCACCAAGCATGATTTTGTCATTAAATCTTAATTTCTTTTGAGATTCCTCAAGAGATTTTATCTTTTCTCTTAATGATTTTAAATCACCCTCTTGAATTTCTTTCTTTTCATAAACTGCCTCTAGCTCATTTTTTAGTCCCTCTAACTCATTATTTAAATCAGATATGATCTTTTCTTTCTTACTCCTGTCTTCTTGAAGCTCTTGTAAATTCTTTTTGGTTTCTCGAATTGAGTTTACCATTTCATCAGCATTACCAGCTAAACGGTTTAGAACAAGCAATTGTTTTGTTAATAAAACATTATCCAAATGATATGGGTATCGAAGTTGATGGTCAACCTCACTCCATCCCTCTTCAAAAATCGTTCTTACTTGAATTTCTGCAATGATCATTTCTTTTGTAATTTGACTTTCAATTAGATAATGCCATGAACGATACCCCGCTCGATGGTCTTCAACATCAAAACGTTCGCTAAGTTCCTGTTTTTCTTGATCTGTATAATCCCCTTTCCTTGAATAAATTTTTGCTTGCTCATGTAGATTCCAAGTAGCTCTAATTTTTTCATCAATATTTAATGCTTGTTCTTTATATAAATGTAATACTCTTATTCCGAGCAAATCAGTTATCTTTGTTCGATAATTCTCTACTGTTACTTTATATTCAGAATCTTCTTCATCCATTTTTTTATCTATTGTTTTCCTTATTATCTTTTCAATTAAATGCTCAGGATCTTTTACCCTTGTCCTTACTGAATGTACATCTGGGTGGTCTTGAAGTATTGTTAACAACGGAGAAGTGGCAGCTTTTAATGTTGGAATAAACTTCAAATAATTTTCTGCAATTTGAATTAGCTCCGACCAAATAAGTCCAACTTCATTAAATTCATCTTCACTAATATTATATTTCTTGAAAAATTGTTGTTGTTGCTTCTCAAAAGACATATAGCATTCCCCACTTTAAAATTAATATAGGATTAGTTCAATCTACCATTCGAGGATAACTTTTCAATTACCGCAAATTCAATTATTACCTTTGTTGAAACAATTATCAATATTGAAAAATTTATTTTAAAAGATAAAAAGAAATTATCTATTACAAACATAAATTGCCTTATAGAACGGTTTTGGCTGCCTTCAGTGCAGCCTTTTAGCCTTGAGGCTAATTGTTTTTAAAACGTAAAAAAATATAAAAAAAGAGTGGGAATAACCCACCCTTTCTGAGTCTTAGAAGGATTGTTAAAGATATAGCAACTTATTTTTATTTTAGAAACTTTTAACTGATTGATTTTTGTACTCAAAAAAGCCCTAAATATTAGGGCTTTTCCTCTTGATTAATATCCTTAATCCACTTAGATAACACTTTCAACGTTTCAAAATTATGATTTTCCTTTTCATTCGTTTGATATGTTTTTAATGAGGATGATACTATTCTAATCAATTGTTCAGCTTTATCTTTTCCATCAGGTAATTGATAAATAATTTTCCTTATTGTATCTCTCCAAAAACTAAGCTCCTTTCGATAATCATATAATTTAGCTTGAAGAAGAATATTACGTTTCTGAGCATCTATTGATACTTTATCTATTCGCTTTTGTTGAATATCTATTTCTTTTTTTCGATCTTCCATTGCTTGTTTGTACTTATTAACCTCTTCTTGAAGTTCTTCTCTCTTCCTCTCTATTCTTTCTATGTCTCTATTAACTTCCTCTAGCTTTCTCGTTGACTCAGCTGCCCTTTTATCCTCATTTTTCTTAAAAATATATACAGCAAGCCCCGCAACTAAAGCGTATATTAACGCATTAAGCACAAGAGACCTAAGTTCCCCTTTTATAGGGTTTTCCATATCTGCTGAATACTCTACATCAATCTCATTCTTTTTATCATTAACAACTATCTCTTTAGTACTTATCTTTTCATCAGTAACTAAAATCAACTCAACATTATTATCTGACGAAATTCTCTCTATTTCTAAAACCGAACCATTAGCTGTACCAATATTATTCTTGATAATTTCAATTTTGATTGGTTTATTAGATTTAATTTGTTCCGTTCGCATTGTAATAGGAATACTTACCCTTAAATCATCAACATCCTCAAACGCATTTATATTAACAGAAGTAAAAAATTGATTATCTTCAACTTTAATAGAATTACCAATTGTTACTGTTGTATTACTTCCACTCAAAATTGAACCTATTAAACTAACAACAAATATAATAACCCCATATATTGCCGAAGATACTACACTTTCCCACACTCTATCCATCATTTAATTTTCCCCTTATTTTTATATATTTTTTAAAATAGATATTCTAATTTTAACATCACAACAAACCTTACATTTATATACATTTTTAAAATTTTGAGAAGAAATAAGATTTATATTGGCTTAAAGAGCTGTTCCAAAACTTATACTTTTGTGAATAGGGTAATTAGCGAACACTTATAATCATTCTTTAACTTGCATATTTCATTACGTATATAATGTTGGAGATTCGTTTTCACCCACTTAATAAAACAAAAAAAGACAGTGGGGCGGACTGTCTTTTTTGTACGTTCTCTTAGAACGTCAAGGAGGGTAGGGTACTCATGGTGTTTAACGAGTTCCCTATATATTTATGCTTGTCCGAAGATTTTGGCACTAGCTTTATCAAAATAAAAAAGGGCATCGTGAGGTAAGCGAAACAGCTTACCTTTTTTGTAGCACAGGGTAAATATATGCGAATAAAAGGAGAGGACGAGAAGTATGTTAAAAAGGCGTTAAAACTGTATGTTGAAAGAGGAGGGAAAATAATATGCCACTGAAACTTTATAAACGACGCTATGAGGATATTATCCACTCTGATTTAATAGACAGACAAAAGGACTTGAAGCTGATACAACTAATGATGGATATGGAGAGTGCTTTCTCTATACCGATGATAAAAAATGAAGCATGGAATGAAAGAAATAAAGATGTAATTCAATTTTTTCAACAGGTATCAAATAGCAGGAGGTTATGAGGTAGGCTTAACAGCTTTCTTCTTTTTTATAATAACTTTTCAATTTATGAATTCCATTCATAATTAAGTATTTAAGTTTTATTGGAGCTTTCAACCTTCACTCGTGACCCGTAGTATTTTGGTTTAGGATAGGCTTTCTTATAGCCGGAGGGCGTCTTGTTTGAGCGAGCGGAGAAAGGTAATCCCCCCTTGTTTTGAGGTGCGAGGCTGGTTCTTTAAAACGTCTCCTTATTTATCGAAAAAGCACACTAAGGGCGAAAGATAGAACGGTTTGGCAGGTATAATGGACAGACCAAGCCGAGTTAACTTCATTCCCGTTTTGAGTATGCTCGGCTTGGTAACAAGACTCTACCTGCCAAAATCCTTTAGTCAAGGAGAAAAGGGTGGAGATTTTTTGAGTGCCCTTCTCAAAAAATACTACCCGAACCTTGACTAGAGGATAGTGTACATATAGAAGCTTCTCCGTGACTAGAGCGCGGGGCTCTGGAGACCGCGCCGGATGCGACAGCAGAAGGCTGGTGTCGAAGGAGACACGTGCGGCTGCTGCGCGGGATCTTCTTCGAGTGAGCGGAGAATGCTCCCACGAAGAAACCTTCTAAACAAGAAAAAAAGAAAACAACTTTTCTTTGTAAGAAGAAAGGTTGTTTTCCTCCTTGCTGTTGCTTCCATGTAGCGATGTGGAGCGAGACTTCTATGAGAGATCTTCGGAATGGCTGCAGGATGAGTATGCTTGCAAGAATTGCTTCCTCGACTAGAGCGCGGGGCTCCGGAGACCGTGCCGGATGCGATAGCAGGAGGCCGATGTCGAAGGAGACGCGTGCGGCTGCTGCGTGGAGATCTCCTTTGATTGAGCGGGGAATGCTTCTACGAAGAAACCTTCTAAACAAGAAAAGAAGAAAACAACTTTTCTTGTTTAAAAGAAAGATTGTTTTCTTCTTTGTTGTTGCCTCCATGTAGCAATGCAGAGCACGACTTCTGTATGGAGTAATTTTTTAAAATCTGCTATAGCAAAATTCAACGTTACTTATAATAAGGTTCATTTCGATTAACTCTAAATATGTCTTATTTCTTCTCTTCCAAATACCTCTCCAAAGCTTCTTCAATCAAAATATAAATCTTCTTGTCTTGAACAAGTGCTTGCATCTTTAGTTGTTTGTGCAGGTCTGTGCGTAAATCGAAGGAGACGCGTTTTCTTTCTATATTGTTTTCTTCTTTTATTGTTTTCTTTATTTCTTCTTTAGTTGATTCGTTGTTTTCTTCGTTTGAAGAAATATTTATTTCTTGGTTAGTTGTTTCTTCTTCTCCGATGATTTCAGCTAGGGCTTGGGTTGGTGTGACAACCTTTCTTTGACGCTTCATGTTTTTGATATCATTGACCTTTGACACGTTCAATCAACTCCTTGTAGAAATTTCTGTACTGATCTAGAGCTTGTCTGATTTCTGGATTTTCGTTAAATCCGTATAGAGCAAGTCTGCCAGTCGGTGCTTTGCGAGTAATGATTGTTTGAAAGACTTCTTTAGGGTAGTCTTCTTCAATCATCTCGTTAAACGCTTTTGCATCGCTGCGGCGCACGTCGTTCATTGTTCGTAAGATACCGAGCACTTGTGTGTCTTTGTTACCGAAAGTGCGAGCTCCTTCTATAGAATCCATAAAGTTCGGAATCGCTGAGTAGCACCAGTTTGAGCATTCAAACATCACAACTACATATTCGCTAGCACATAAGGCATTTGTTGTTTGCTCGCTTAATGATGGCGGAGTATCGATTAGTATAAAATCGTATTTATCTTTTACAGGCTCAAGTATTTGATCCAGGATTAAGCTTGGATTACCTTGAAACGGTAGGTTTTCTCCTTGATATGTTTTTCCGGTGTAAATCCAGCGCGGGAATGTGGCTAAAAAGTTGTTTGCAGGTAGAAGGTCCAAATTGTCGTTAATTGAAACGATATATTCCTCCACATTATCTTGCTGCATTGCCTCTAGCACCGATCTTCCCATAAACTCATTAGACGGTGTTTCAGATAGTAGTTCAGTTAAGTTACCTTGAGAGTCCATGTCTATAGCTAATACGCGGTATCCGTCTTCTTTTAATAGGTAAGATAGAATCCCTGTTGTTGTGGATTTTCCGCAGCCACCCTTTTGAATCCCCATTGTAATAGTGATTGCTGACAAGATTCGCACCTTCCTTTCTTCTAAACTTCATTTCTTCTTTTATTTTTTTCTTCTTTTCTTCATTTCTATATTAGTTGAAAAGTTCCTTCTTGTTAAGAGATTTAATTTTTCTGGACGGATATGTACGTTTGAAACGTTGGTATAGGTAATGTGGATTTGAGGAGGGGATGGTACTGTTGTTTAAAAATGTAAGGCGTGTTATTCCGTTAAACGGTCAGATTGTTGAGCAACTTCTAAAAAGAAAATTAGATTTTTTCCTAAATTTTTAAGGGATTGTGAAATTATATACTTAAAGTAAACCTGCCTTAGTTAAAAAAGACGATATAATAGGTTTTATAGTGTAGTGTTTGTATGCGTAAAAGGAGGTTTGTTCTAGTGAATATTTTAATTTTAGGTGGAACTGGACGAGTTGGAGGGCAAATAGTTACTTATGCACTTCATGACAGACATCATGTTACTGTACTAGTACGCACTCCAGAGAAGGTTCAAATAAATAATGAAAATTTAACTATTATTCATGGTAGTGTTTTAAATAAAGATGATATCGTACGTGCAATGCATGGAATTGATGTCGTTATTAGTGCACTCAATACAGATGGGGCAACCACTCTATCAGAAAGTATGCCGTTTATTATCGAGGCAATGGAAAACGAAGGTATACAACGAATTATCACTATAGGAACTGCTGGAATCCTGCAAAGTAGAATTACCCCAAATTTATTGCGTTATCAATCAAGTGAATCAAAGCGCAAGTCAGTCCGTGCAGCGGAAGAACATCATAAAGTCTACGATATGCTTAAACAATCAAAACTCGAATGGACGATTGTCTGTCCTACATATTTGCCGGATGGAGAAAGGTTAGGTATATATCGAATAGACCGTAATTTTTTGCCGGAGGGTGGTATTAGAATTTCAGTGCCAGATACAGCAGAATTTACATTTAACCAAATAAAAAGTAGCGATTATATAAATACACGTGTAGGTATCGCCTACTAATAATATTCTCCTACACTACTTACTTATTGGACTAACCCAATAGTTGTATAAGAAAAGGAGTTGCTGCAACAGCCCCCTCTCTTCAACTAAATGGTAGCTTAGTGTAAGAAGAAATAATTAATTTTATGATTGAGATCATATTTTAGTTATTCAATTATAGGGCGCTATCCTTGAATTGGTATGCTCCCCTTATAGTAGACACGTTTTAAAAAGCGCATTAATCTGTCTATTATTAAGGGGGGATTTTTTTATGGAGAAAAAAGCAGAGGATTTATTTCATCAAAAGAAGAATTATGCAGCTGTTTCTAGAGAATTAAACACTCATCGAAAAAACATACAACGATGGGTTAAACAGTTTAGTGAAGATGGTATGCAATTAATAAAAAAACTTAATAAGTGATAAGGTAGGTAACATCTTTTTTAGGATATGGACCCAAAAAATAGTTTTTATTCAATTTTAATTCGGTATGAATATTAGTAAATCGCACTCTTGTCCCTTACTTCTATTAATCTTAGTTCATATAATAAATAGAACTTTTAATAATAACAAGAGGGGTTAGATTGATGGTTTATTTAAAATTGAAATGTTTAGGTGTCTATAATGATGGACGATAAAATGAAGGGAAAATTAGGTTATAACTTAAAACCAGGGGATAAACATTATCGTGCATTCGTAGGACCACCCAATAGATTTGATGTTATTGCAGCTATGCAGTTTAATTTATTAACTTTTTTAGGCTTAAGGGAACACCATTTTCTTTTGGATATTGGTTGTGGTTCTTTACGAGCAGGAAGGCTTTTTATCCCTTATTTACTTCCGGGCGGCTATTTTGGTGTTGAACCTGAGCGATGGTTGGTTGAGGAAGGAATCGAAAATGAGCTTGGAAAAGATTTAATAACTATAAAAAAACCTCAAATAGCATATAATTCTGAATTTAATTTCAAAAATTTCAAAACACAATTTGATTTTGTTATTGCACAGTCAATTTTTTCTCATGCAAGTTCAGAACAGATTAAATTATGTCTTCTAGAGGCTTCTAGTTGCTTAAAACCCGAAGGCATTTTTGTTGCTACTTTTAATAAAGGAAATCAAGATTACAAAGGTTCAAAATGGGTCTACCCAGACTCTGTAAAATATACTGAAAAGACGATGAAGTTTTTTGCAAACCAAGCAAATCTAGGTTTTAAAATCATTGATTGGCCTCATCCAACCGGACAAACGTGGGCTATTTTTTGTCATCAACAATATTTAAGTAAAATTAGTGATCCGACTTATTTATTTTGTAAATAAATGCATAGCATTTTCATGTTCGCTAATACTCGGAATAAACACTAAAAATCAATGTTTATAATACTTATTACGTGATTTAGTTTCATTGCTACACAGACCCGAATTGCTATTTAATATAGAGTGAGAAGGGACGAGTTTTTAAAAGTAGATTAAACCCTTGAAATGAACAGTTTGTCTAATGACTTAATTTTTGCCTTCATTACAAGCAGCATAAAAGGATCTTCAAACGAAGATCCTTTTTCAATACCGATAACATCGCTTATGTTGACTAGGTTTGTATAGGATATACATAGATTATTTAGCGGATATTACCGGCTAAGGACATTTAACCTTTCCTTTGACAAATTCCGATTTTTAATAGGATATTGAAACGGATAGTAACAATGCAAAATAATGTTGGGTGGGAAATAGTGGAAGTACAAACTTTTGTCCAAGATTCTGCAAAATTACTAACATATCATTTCATAAGGTAATTTTTAAAAATTTTATGAGGTGATTTATATGGTTAACTATAACCGACCTTTTCAGGGGTGTTGCCCACTCACACCTATCCCAAAACCTATAAAACAATTCCCCCCTAAAGGCCCCCGAGGACCTAGAGGCCCCCAAGGAGCTACTGGCCCTCAAGGACCTCCTGGACCCCAAGGGCCTCCAATTTCAGGTCCAATCCCTACAACTAATTTATTGTACTTTACTTTTTCTGACGGTCAAAAACTTATATATACAAATTCTGATGGCGTAGCGGAATTAGGAACAACTCAGATATTATCACCAAGCGAAGTTTCCTATATAAATTTGTTTATTAATGGTATTCTCCAATCTCAAAATAATTATAAAGTTGAAGAAGGAAAATTGACGTTAGATGAAGCTCCTTCGGAAGGTGTACCAATCACTCTTCAGTTTATAATTATTAATCAATAAATGTATTCATACTGGAGTTGATCCCTTTAACCAAGAGACAACTCCAGTAATTTTGCTATTATAGAAATACTTCTTGATATATATAATCAAAAAAGGATTGATTTTCTTGTAGGAATTCTAAAAAATGACTAGTTGACTACAATTTCAACAGTAACTGGAGTCGCAGGATCAAGTGTATCGCCATCTGGAAGGTTTAAAGTAGTTGTAGTAATAGTTGAGACATCAGCTGTTTGAATGAACCCATTCAAATATAAAACATAATAGGTGGGTACTGGAAAAGCTGTTGCAGCTGCACCAGTGTCATCGGTAAAAGTTGTTGCTGCAATTGCAAATGTAGCACCAGTTCCTGTACCAGCTCCTATTGTAGAAGTAAACTTTCTGGAAGCCATAAAGGGTCTAGTAATTGGCATTTATATTCACTCCTTTTTTTAGTTTACGAAGTTTGTGCAAGGATACTAAGCAAGTGTGCTTGTCCACTCCGGTATTATATTTTATTGGAAATTTCCATATTTTGATACGGCTAAAACCTAGCGTATAAGGG
>NZ_JBALMU010000071.1:0-3760 GCF_036962285.1 Bacillus sp. JJ634 | reverse complement strand
AAAAGCCCAATTTCTCAATTTAATGTTAAGAAATTGGGCTTTTTCCGTCACTCCATTAAAATGTTCCTAATTAAATTTCCTGTCCCCCCGGCTATTTTAAGTTTAGTTTTTACTACGACGCATATACATTGTACACTTTTTTACTTCCTCACTTTTATCTCGTGCTGAATATGTAGGAGAATATACTTCTGGAACACCTTCCACTTGTAAAATTCGTCTACCAAATTCATTTAAAATCTGCAATGAATTTTCCTAATCCAGCTTGTCACCCGATTGGTTATCTAGGTGGGAAGTATTTTCTAACTCTTTAATAATTAGCTCTTGTCGTTCAACAGGATGATTTTGACTTAACTTAGCTTTTCCTTCTATCTTGTTGATTTTTATTTTAAAACCTTGAACTGCTTTCAAAAAAGTTATATAAGTGTTTTGATCATTATAAAGTCCATTTGCTCTTCATCACCCATATAAAAAGAGTGAGATCCAGTTTGAGCAAACCCCATTTTCTTATAAAAAGCAATAGCATTTTCATTTTTTTCCCATACGCCTAGCCAGATTTTCTTTTTATTACGTTCCATCGCAATTTCCATAGCTTTATTGAGCAGATATTTACCAAGCCCATGTTTTTGAAATTTGTTCTTTATATAAATCCTCTCGATTTCAAGTAATTCATCACTCATTTCTTCAGACTGAGCATCATTGATATTGACCTTTAAATATCCGGCGACTTCATCATTAAAATAAACAAAAAAGAATTCCGAAGAGGTATTAGATAATTCTTTTTCTAATTGTTTTAAGTTAAATGCCCTTTCCAAATAGGCTTTCATATTTTCAGGTGAATTCTGTTGCTTAAATGTCTCATTAAATGTTTCATAACTAATTTCTTGAAGTATGCATAAGTCTTCAATAGTGCACTTTTTTATATTTATAACCATTTAAATATGTCGCTCCTTTATATACTCAATAATTCCTCTTGTTTCCTTTTTTAACAAATTCCCACTCTTTTTCTATATTTTTTCTAACTCTTTGAAGAAGATCAAATATGGTCTCCACTTCGCTTTCAGAAAACCCAGCTAATGCGACCATATCTGAATAATTATGTTCCCTTATTAAAAACGGATAAACATTTGTCCCTTTCTCTGTTGGAAAAAGTTTTTTAATTTTTTGGTTCTTTTCATCAGCTTCCTTTCGAATAAACCCATTCATTTCAAGTTTTTTTATGGCACGAGCTGCTGTTGTTCGGTCTACTTTAATCATTTCAGCTAACTTTTCTTGAATGATTCCTGGGTTTTCACATATTCGCACAAGGTACAAATACTGCCCTTTAGTAAGCTCATATTCTTTAAATTCAATATTACTTATAGAATCTAATGCCCTAGCTATCATTCCAATTTCGCGTAAAATTTCTTTCATAAAATTACTCCTTAATGAAGTTTTTGTTGCAATTACAACATAACTGATATAAATTAAATTTAACCTAATTTTATTGTAAATACAATAAAATGATTTAATTTTATTAGTAAAGTATAAGTATTCCTAGACAAATTAATGTAAAAGGACTGAAAGAAATGAATGCAAAAAGAATAACCATTGATGAAGATTTAAGGAAGGCATTTCACATAAGGAAAGAGGTATTTGTTAAGGAACAAGACGTTCCCTTAGAAGATGAATTTGACGAGTTTGACAAACTTAATGGTCAATGTGAACATATCTTAGTCTATTATGAAGAACAACCTGTTGGAACGGGACGAGTGAGATGGGTTGATGAATTCGGAAAGTTAGAGAGGGTTTGTATTCTGAAACATTACCGAAAATTTGGTCTTGGTAAAGTAATTATTACAGCATTAGAGGAAATTGCGCAGGAGAGAGGAACAACGCGGGTCAAATTACATGGTCAAACACAGGCACAGGGTTTTTATAAAAAACTAGGCTATCAGACTTCATCAAGCGTATTTATAGAGGATGGAATTCCGCATTTATTGATGACGAAAGAATTATTGCACCGATAATGATGAAAAAGTCGAATAATCAGCAATACCTTTGTTATGAGTTGGGCATCTCTTTTACCATACAGTCACGCCTCTCCTCTTCTTATGAAAGGTGATAAGCGGGATATTTGTGAGAAAGAACCCCAACGGCTTTAGCCGAGGGCACTGAAAAACTCAAAGTGTTAATTCTAGGATACAACATATAGTAATCAAAAAGTTGGAAGGAACATATTCAAAAAAGGCATACCTCAATCGGGCTTGACTTGAAAAGATTTAATTTACCCTTTTGGATTTTTGACGGAACAACTTGTTGTCACTCAACAGTTCCTTCATCTACGCTTCTTTTATCCATAAAAAACAGCATCCCTTCTCCCTTTGTAGGGAGGAGGGATGCTGCCATTTTATTTTGCATATGGATTAAATTCATTCGTATATAAATCAGTTGCCTTAACTTGCCCTTCTTTTAACTCACCATTTTTCTCAAGCCACTTAATCCATATGTCATATTCAGCATCGTTGATAAGACCACCTTCTTCAGCAATACCTGTGCTCTTCCAGTATTTAAGACTTGCAATCATCTCATCTTCTCCACGCGCTGCTAAGATTTTTTCAAAACGTGCAGTCACTTCTTCTCTTGGAGTAGTACGTGCCCACTCGATAGCCTTCGCCACCCCCTCCGTAAACTGCTTTACTGTATCAGGGTTTTCTTCTATATAATCTTGCGAGAAGAAGTAATCACCGGCAGTAAATTCTGTATTATATACATCCGTATCCTTAAAGATTTCTACCACTCCGCCTCTTTCTATTAGAAGATCCTTTGGAAGACTATTTACTAACACGACATCCACTTGTTTACTGCGCAATGCTTGCTCTGAATTTACCATTGGAATAACAACAGGAGTTACTTGTTTAATTTCATCTTCCGTTAAGCCACCTTGGCGTAAATAATCTTTAAGGACAAATTCGAAATGTGCACCTAGTATGTTCATACCAACTTTTTTACCAATAAAATCTTTTGCCGACTTAATAGGACTACCTTCAAGCGCATAGGCACCCACAAACGTAGTTTTATCACTACCATATGCTCCAACCACAGATTTAATTTTCACATTTTTCGCATACGATTTGATAATCGCTCCATTAAATGCATAACCAAAATCCGTTTCTCCTGTTGCTGTTAATTGAATGCTTTCAGGACCACCAGTATAACTACTTACGTTTTCTAATTCCAAATCACCTAGATAACCTAAATCTACTGCTAATTCTGGAAAAGAAACCCTACCAGCTTGAACTTGATACTCCAATACTGTATCTTGTTTTTCTCCGTTTGACGCTGCTTTCTTTGAATCTGATGAACAACCTGCTAAAATACTTCCTGCTAAAGCTGTAACTAAGAAAAATGATGCTAATTTTTTCATATTATTTTCTCCATATAATTAAGTCTTTTATCTTTACATTTTATGTAAGGCAACGAGTGCCGAAAATCCAAAATCAATTGCATATTTTGCGAAAAAAGCCTATTACGGTGTACTAGCAACCCCTTTAGGGATAAAATGAATGTTTGCTCAAATACGGTGTACAGATAAACTATCGAAAATACGTTCTGTACACTATGTATTCTAAATGGTGTTATTTGGTATATAGGGTGTTCTTTGAAAACTGAACATAGGTGGTTGTGACAGGAAAAACGTCTGTCACGTAAAATGTTCAACGTTCTGCCGACCAACACTCTTCATAGAAAGAGTGCGGTATCATCATCCTAGACAAGTATCGCC
>NZ_JBALMU010000070.1:0-15229 GCF_036962285.1 Bacillus sp. JJ634 | reverse complement strand
TTATTAGTCATAAAATACTAGTCCAAAAGTAGTTAAATGCGGATATTCTTAATAATTTTTACATAATTTATACATCATGCACAATAAAAGTACTATAATGAGTTTGGGATGGCAAAGAGAATCGGAGGCACTATGAAAAATTTATGGAAAAGAAATAAACCTACTGTCGATAGAGAATATTTTTTAACATATAAAAATGATGTTCGAATTGATTTACATAAATACTCAAATATATTAACACAAGTTGATATGATTCATTTAACACAAGAAGACTTATGCAGGATTCGTTCTATACAAGATACGGTTAGTGAACATTTAGTAGATTTAGTGAGTCGTTTCTATAAGAATCTTGAAAAAGAGTCTTCGTTAATGCAGATCATTGAAAATAATAGTTCAGTTAGTCGATTACAAAAAACACTTCAAAAACATATAGGCGAGATGTTTTTAGGTGTTCTTGATGATCAGTTTGTGGAACAGCGCTATACTATTGCTCATGTCCATGTTCGAATCGGCTTAGACCCTAAATGGTATATGAGTGCCTTTCAGGATCTGCTGCAGTCTATATTAACGATTATTATGCCAACTTGTCATAGTGTACAGCACTATCATGAAATGGCGTTAAGCATTACGAAAATCATTAATTTAGAGCAGCAAATTGTATTAGAAGCATATGAACTAGAAAATAAGCGTATTCGTCATCAAAACGATAAAGAGAAAGAAGAGCTTCGCGTACAGGTAAACAATAATGTAGAGCGGTTGGCTGCTATTAGTGAAGAAACGAGCGCAACGAGTGTTCAAATTGGTAATAAAGTGTCTGAGATTCATCAAATCACGGAAACAGGTTCAGAGATTGCGATTAAAACGGAAGAAAAGTCGAAAGAAGGTCTTCGACGTTTGAAAGCGCTGGAGGAATTAATGAATCAAGCACAGGATAATATGAAGTATATCGCTGCAGAAATGGAGCAATTAACTTCAACATCTAAGGAAATTGAGCGGATTGTTACAATGGTAACGTCGATTGCTGAACAAACGAACTTACTAGCATTAAACGCAGCGATTGAAGCGGCACGAGCTGGAGAAAATGGAAGAGGTTTTGCCGTTGTCGCAGATGAGGTAAGGAAATTAGCGGAACACACGAAAACTTCTGTATCGGAGGTTTCAAAGCTTGTCGAAGGAATTCGTCGGTATACAAGCACTATGAATACGTCGATTTCTGTTGTAAATGAAGATATTAGAAAAAGCACACAAGAAGGGAAAGAGACGAGTCTCTTTTTTGATCAAATTGTTGAATCAATGAATAATGTTAAAGAACAAAATGTCAATATTGCTTCAGAAATGACAGAATTAAGTAATATTTTTGAAGGAATGAACCGAGCGTTTGAACAGGTTGCTCAGTCTTCTGATGAATTAACACAAATGACGATGGTGCTATAAGAGAAAAATTACTTGTGTTCTCCTTTTCAATATGCTATATTAATAAAGCGATGAGCTAATTTGTGTAAGTCGAAGAATATGCTTTATGCTAAACGTTGGGATGTGGCCCAACGGTTCTCGCCACAAACGCATCAAAGACACCGGCATTTAGTCGGTGTCTTTCTCTTTATTTGGGAGACTTTCTTTGGCCATTCGAATTTCTTCTTTTACTTGTTCTTGTATTTCATTAGGGATATCTTTTGCTGCTTCTTTAAATTCTTTTAGTTAAATTATTACATTGATTTTATTGAAGCTTTTCGGTACAATACTTTTATAAGCTGCGTTGTACGTAATGATAATTAAGTTTTAACCTTTAAGCTGTAATAGGGAGTTTTATATTAAAGCAGGAATGTTAAGCCTAGTCACTGACCTGGACAACAGGAATGTTTTTGCAAACACCCACTTTGAGGAGTGGTGGTTTAAAACTTTCTTACTTGAACTACGGCAATTGCGGCTTTTTAATTGTAATTAATAAACAGTACAGTTCCATGTTGGGGCTGTTTTTTTATATGTAAAGAATCATTTTTCTATTAAAAGGATTAGGGTAGTCTCATAGAAATAAACTAACAAAAATATTACGGAATTATCTGTACTTAAGAGGTATACATATGTTTGCTGTCGGTTTAATAAGTGGTTTAATAATTGGAATTATTGTGACAAGCTTATATCATAAAGAGAAAGTAAGAGCATGTATGCTACAAAGCTCACTTCAAAAGGAATTACTCTATAATACTTCGCATGATTATATGACGAAGATTTACAATCGTGCGTATTTCGAACAGGAAGTTAGTAAATACAACCAAGATGTAGACGTACCCGTTGGCATGATTCTCTGTGACTTAGATGAACTGAAATATATAAATGATCAGATGGGGCATGAGGCAGGAGACGAATTAATTAAGAGTGCTGCCCAGTTTTTAAATCAGTATTCTAATGAACATATTATTGTATCACGAATTGGCGGAGATGAATTTACGATTTTGATGATTAATATAGAGGAAAGTAACGTTATTCAACTTATGAAACAAATCGATTATGAATTAATGAAATATAATTTAGAAGATAATACACTTACTTTAAAAATTTCCAAAGGCTATGCGTATACGGATTCTTCATTAGGTAATATGAGACAGTTACGCATTACTGCTGATAAAGCAATGTATCAAAATAAACGGTTAAGAAAAAGTAACTTGGCTACATTATTTATACGAGATAGAGAAGAGCGAAAAGTTAGCTCGAGATAATTCGGATATCTTTTACAAAATTGATTAATATGCTCACAACCTCTACATAATACTCCATTGTTTTTCCCTCTTTAGGAAGAATATATGCATTGGACGAACAATCCGTTTATTAAACAACAACCGAATCATTTTTGTATCAAAATAACTTTTCGAGTAGTATGTATGAAATGATTTATTTTTGGTCAAACTACAGACGCAAGGCGAAATTGTAGTTTGATTTACATATTTAGGAGGTTGCATTAAATGGAACGCGGTAAAGTAAAATGGTTCAACAGTGAAAAAGGATTTGGCTTCATTGAGCGAGAAGGTGGCGATGATGTATTTGTTCACTTTTCGGCTATTCAAGGTGAAGGTTACAAAACATTAGAAGAAGGCCAAGAGGTTACATTTGAGCTAGAAGAAGGCCAACGTGGACCGCAAGCAACAAACGTAAATAAAGCTTAATATATCTAATGCAGAGAGACTGTTCCAACTTTGGTTCAGTCTCTTTTATTTGCAGTGGAAAACTCCCTCTATATAGAGAAGGGGGGATGATTTAAAAATGAAGCGTTGATTTTCAAATTTCCTTTTCGGTATAATAAAAGGACTGAACGTTCATTCCGTTTTTAGAAGGAGAGATATATGATTACAAACAAACGCGATGATGTATTAGACGCAGCTTTAATTTTATTCGCTGAACGAGGATTCGATGGGACAACGATACCGATGATTGCCGATAAAGCAAAAGTAGGAGCGGGTACAATCTATCGCTATTTTGAAAATAAAGAAGCGCTTTTTAATTGTTTATTTCAATATTGGGTTACTCGATTATCCGAAATAGTCAAGGATAATTTCCCGAACGATCTAACAAATATTCGTTTACATCATCGTCATATATTTTTTCAAATTATTCAATTTGTGAATCATAATGAACATGCCCTGCATTTTATCGATTCTCATTGCAGCGCTCATTACTTAGATGAGAAGAGCCAAAAGCTGTTTGCTGATTTTCTTGAATTTCTTCGATCGATTTTAGAGAGAGGCAAAAAACAAGGGGATATTTGTTCAATGCCTGCTGACGCTTTAATAGCGATTGTATATGGTGCCATTGTTCAATTATTTAAACTAATGCGCATGAATATACTTGAAGAGACACCAGAACTATTAGTTAATATTGAAGAATGTTGTTGGAATGCTATCAAAGCTCATTGACTTGGATAGCGTTGGAATATACGGAATGAATATTCATTCCTAAGGGGGAAAGGAGAGCTGCAATGAAGAAAGTAAAGAATTGGAGGACATTGTCTTTATTTATATGGATTGTACTGACGGTTATAACAGTTCTTACAATGCCTGATATGAATCAATTAGTAAGAGACAAAGGACAATTGACAATTCCTGAAAATGCACAAAGTGAAGTCGCGCAATCGATGATTAAAGAGATGGATGAAAATGGAGATGAAGCCTATCAGGTTATTGCTGTTTTCAATAGTGGAAATGATCATGAATTAACGAAGGAACAAAAAGAACAGATTGAATCAGTTATTAATCAATTGAAAGTTAAGAAAGAACAGTTAGGAATTAAAGATATTGTTTCTCATCTGGATAGTAAAGAAGTTGAAAAACAACTATTTTCTGAAGATCAAACAACCATTCTAACGCAAATATCTGTGGAGAGAGAGACCGGAACGATAAGTGAGGTAACTGATCGCCTTTATAAAGGGATAGAGATAAAAGGGATAAACACTTATCTAACAGGAAGTGAAGTAGTTGGAGAAGACTTTGTTCAATCCTCTCAAGAAGGCATTAAGACAACAGAAAAAATCGCTGTTATTTTTATTTTAGCTGTATTAATTCTTATCTTTAAATCGCCAATTGTTCCAGTCATTTCTCTGTTAACAGTTGGAGTATCTTATATTGTTTCCTTAGGAATTATTGCTCATTTAGTTGACCAGTTTAATTATCCATTTTCCAACTTTACACAAGTGTTTTTGGTGGTGATTTTGTTTGGAATTGGAACCGACTATAATATTTTATTATATACCCGATTTAAAGAAGAACTTAGTAAGCAAGAGGATGTACTTTCTGCGATTAAAGTAACTTATAAATCAGCAGGAAAAACGGTCTTATATAGTGGCATTGCTGTTTTTATTGGCTTTATGGCGCTTATTTTGGCGGAGTTTAAACTCTATCAAGCAAGTTCTCCTGTAGCCATTGGAGTGGCAATTCTGCTTCTAGTTTTAATTACTCTAAATCCATTTTTTATGGCTGTACTTGGAAAAAGAATGTTCTGGCCGATTAAACGGTTTGAGGGACATGCAGATAGTCGTATCTGGGCATTTCTTGCAAGCAAATCGGTGTTACGACCAATCGTATCTATCATAGTAGTAGCGATATTATGTACGCCATTTTTATTAAAGTATAGTAGTATACTTAGTTATAATGACCTTTTAGAAGTGGATGATGCCTATGCATCTAAGCAAGGTATTCAGATTATTGATGACCATTTTCCACCAGGTTTTTCATCACCAACTACTCTAGTTATTCAATCAGATCAGAAGTTAGATAACCAAGAGTCACTACAAATTTTGGATGAATTGTCCAATAAGTTGTTGAAGATTGATGGTGTATCAAATGTCTATACGCCCACACGTCCAGCTGGTGAAAAAATAGAAGATTTATATATTGATAATCAAACAAACACCCTTTATAAGGGAATCGGTGACGCTAATGAAGGAATTGGGAAAATAAGCGAAGGTTTTTCTTCTACTGGAGATCAGCTAGCAAGTAATACGAATGGACAAGACAGTGTACAGCAGTTAATCGATGGCACGAGTGCATTACAAAATGGCGTTTCAGCCATGGGAGAGGCCATGAATCAAGTAACGGCAGGAATGAATGATGGGGCCAAAGGAGCAGAGCAATTGGCAACGGGTCTCGCTTCATTAAAGGAAACAGTCGGGACATTATCAAATGGGACTGCTGAATTAGCTAAAAGCTATAATCAACTGCAAGTAGGATTAAGTGCTGTCGGTAATCAATTTTCTAGTATCGAACAAGCAATAATAGGTGCTAAGGCCGGTTATGAGCAAATTGAAACTTTAATGACAAGTTATATTCAAGCTAACCCAGAAGCAGCCGATGATTCAAATGTACAGAAAACAATTGGGATTGCCAAATCAGGAAAAGAACAATTAGGAAAATTTGCTGAAGAGTTAAGTAAAGTAACACCTCAATATAACGCAGCGATATCTTCCTTTAAAGAGGCAAATACAGCACTGGCACAAGTGAACAAGGGCTTATCACAAATGGAGACGGGAGTAGGTAAGTTACAATCAGGAGCGGTAAGTTTACAAGGTGGTTTACAAGACGGTGCAGAGGGTTCTAGCCAGATTGCCAATAAAACGACAGATTTACAATCAGGCTTACAACAAATTAATGCAGGACAAAAACAACTGCAAACTGGACTAAATGATTTAGAAAAGAAAATGAAAAAACTACAGTCGGGCCTTTCAAAAAGTTCAGAAGGATTGGATGAAGTAAGTAATGGGCTGGACGATGCTAGGGGCTATTTAAGTGGACTTAGTGAGTCAGAGGCATCTGATCAATTGTATATTCCTAAAGGGGTAATGAAAAGTGAGGATTTCCAAAAGGCATTAGATATGTATATGTCTAGTGATCGTCAAACGGTTCGAATGAATATTATTTTAGATGTGAATCCTTATTCAGCGGAAGCGATGTTAGTTGTTAGAAATATTGAAAAACAAGTAGAAGCTTCGTTAAAAGGAAGTGAATTATCAAAAGCGCAAGTAGCGATTGGTGGAAAAACATCGCAAAATGCAGATTTACAGGATATTGCTAGTGGTGATTTTAGTCGCACTGCAACAATTATGTTAATTGGCATAGGGCTTGTTCTTGTTATCATCACCCGCTCATTTTGGCAGCCTATTTTCATTATCGGCTCTTTAATACTAGCGTATAGTACATCTATTGGAATTGCTGAAATGATTTGTACAAAAATTTTAGGTGTGGATTATTTAAGCTGGAATGTTCCATTCTTTAGTTTTATTATGGTCATTGCATTAGGAGTGGATTATAGTATTTTCTTAATGATGCGCTACCGTGAAATAGAAGAAGGTGTATTTCAGGTGACAGCTATTATAGAAGCGGCGCGTCATATTGGCGGAGTTGTTATTTCAGCTGCGATTATTTTGGGAGGAACGTTTGCTGCTCTATATCCTTCAGGAGTTGTTACACTCATCGAAATAGCAACGGCTGTTATTATTGCGTTAATTCTACTAAGTTTTGTCATGCTGCCGATTTTTATACCAGCGTTAATGGCATTGATGGCTAAATTAAACAGCTTTAGTCGTGGTACAAAAGAAATTTAAGAAAAGTAATCCCCTGATTTTATTTCACCATATCAGGGGTGTTTTTTTAATCTTTTCTTTTTTAGTGCTGTTTTCTAATAATTGAATCATTCGTTGAGTCGATGCTTTCTGCATAAAAGCACTAACGATATTAATGAGGTAGGTGTATAAGATAAAGTGAAACTTCTATCAGTGGGAGAGGAGTTAGTTTATGTATCTGTACAGAAATTTACATCCGAATTATCCGGTTTAAAGTATGCCGGAGTTTGTAGATTCACAACAAATCACGCAAAGAATGACTATGCTCGAAAATCAATTAGGCAGGCTTATTCAATTGATTGAACAGAATAATAAATTATTACGAAAGATGGAGCAACAGCAAAATCGTGTTGTAACGTCAGGCGGAGGACGGTTATTGTGAGAATGTACATTCAAGTCCCCTTCAATATCATCGAAGGGGACTTGAATGTATAGATAAGTGCTAGACGTAAGCCTTATCTTCCTTATTTTTGTGCTTTTAATAAATCACGAATTTCCGTTAATAATTCTTCTTCGCGCGTAGGCTTTGCTGGTTCTGCAATCTCTTCTTTATCTTTCTTTCTTTGTAAACGATTGAATACTCGAATGAATATAAAAATAGAAAAGGCCACAATGAAAAAGTCAACAATCGTTTGAATGAAATTTCCGTATTTTACAACAGCATCTCCTAGTGCGAATTGCAAGTTTGCAAAACTGATGCCCCCAAGAAGCAAACCAATCAGTGGCATAATAACATCTTCTACTAGAGATGAGACAATTTTACCGAAGGCGGCTCCAATAATAACCCCGACCGCTAGATCGACAACATTTCCTTTTAAAGCAAATTTTTTAAAATCATTTAACATATATGCCATCCTTTCAAGTTCTGTAGCAATAAGAACTGTTCAATATGTTATAGCATATTTTCATCGGTAAGAAAAGCTAATGACGTTTAAAAATAGAAAACAGTATCAAACAGGAATGGTAATGAGAAAAGTGGTTCCTTGTCCAACTTCACTTTCTACCTCAATTTTTCCTTTCACTTTGTTGATTGTACTGTATACCATAAGCATACCTAGTCCTGTACCTTCTTTTTTCGTAGAATAATAGGGTTTCCCTAAGTGTGCAATTTCTTCACTTGTCATCCCCGTTCCAGTGTCTCTAATTTGGATAAAGATTTTTTTCTTTCGTGCTGAAACATCGATATATAGAGTACCGCCGTCTTTTTTCATTGCTTCGATTCCATTTTTGTACAAATTAATTAAACATTGCTGAATTTGATTTTTATCAAATGTTTTATATAATGAGTTATTAAAATTTACTTGTATAGCAACATGATGCATATTTGCATAGGGCTTCATGATATTTGTTACATATTCTATTTCTTCTTTAAAGTTAGAGTAAACCATATTGTTCGATTGCGGTTTAGCAAAAACTAAAAAATCACTCACGATTTTTTCGGCACGCTCTAATTCAAGTAAGGAATATTCAATGTACTTCTTTTCCGCCATACTTATCGTTTTTGATGTATTCAATAATTGGAGAAAGCCGTTTGTAACAGTCAGTGGATTTCTTATTTCATGAGCTACACTAGCTGATAATTCACTCACGATATTTAACTTCTCTGAATGAATAAACGTTTCTCGCTCTTTCATATTAGCGATAATTTTTTCTATTAAAGTAGTAATAATCATTATTGCAATACTGTAAGTAATGATAGCGTAGAATGTTAATTCCCAAAATTCCTGATTGATTGGCACTTGAAAACTTAAGGTAAGAAGGTACAGGAACATAGTGAAAAAAGCTGTTACTGTTGCATATAAGACCCTATTTTTTGAATGTAGTTGAATGAATTTTCCTGTAAATAAAGGAATTACTATAAAGATAACAGAAGAGAACAAGAACGACTGTATAACACCTTCTCCGCCAATAAAGAATCGATAAATATTAAGTACTACATAAAGTGGGAACACCATTTTGTATCCATTGTAAAGTGCGAGAATGAGAAAAGGGACGAAGCGTAAATCAAAAATAAATCCTACTTCCAATTTAATAGGGTAGGCCATACATAAAAACATGGAAGCAGCTGAAAGTAAAATATAAATGAATTTATGATGCCTAGCCGGTAATGTATTTTCAAAAAAAATAAGAAATGTTAAAACGGGAAGAAGTAAAAAAAGAAAGTTTAAAAGTAAAATTTCAATCAAAGCAAGCTTCCTTTCATAGGGACTTAAATACATGCCATACAATAATATTCGCTTTCTATCATACTATAATTTTATTAAGATAGTATCGATAAATGTAAAAAGGTAAGTACCTATCTTTTATAATAGATACTTACCTCATTATTATAAAGTCTTTATAATGAATAACATTGAATGATTCGATTATATACGACTCGTGCTCTTTTCGAATCATGTGTGCCGTGAATAATCGCACGACCATCTTTAAATATAACGATTCGATAGTCTTCAAATGTGCATGATAGTAAATAAGGGTTGACCGTCACTTGAGTAACAAACGATTGTAAGCTTTCTTTCAAGCGATCTAGTGAGAGCGCAAGGGAGATACCTGGGCGAATTTGCACGGCATCTCGACCACATAAAACATCTGTTTTTGTTTGGTTTTCAAATGATAGATATGGATAGGTCGCTTTCTCACCGCATGTCGGGCAATGTTTATTTTTCATAGTGGCGATTGTAATGTCCGCTTTTTCACTTTTCCAAATATCGATTGATTGAAGGATTGGTACAAGCTCGTGACCAGTGAGTAACTTTAAAGCCTGTGTCACTTGAAACGATGCGATGATTTGAACGATTGGATCAATAACGCCAACTGTATCACACGTCATGCCATCAAGGGGCAAGTGGTTCATTAAACAATGTAAACAGGGAGTCTTACCTGGAATGATAGAAAAAGTTAGACCGTAACTAGCTACACAGGCACCGAATATAAAAGGCACGCCTTGTTTAACAGCGGCATCATTTACAACCATTCTTGTTTCAAAGTTGTCTGTTGCATCAATAATAATTGATTGACCTTGGACAAATGCTTCAATATTAGAGGCATTGATATCGACAATGTGACTGTTAATAGTAATCTCACTGTTTATTTGCTGCAGACGATTTTTGGCTGCCACTGCTTTTGGGAGCTTATTCATCGCATCTGCTTCTGTATAAAGATGTTGTCGGTGTAAATTACTATATTCGACATAATCACGGTCCACAATCGTAATGGTCCCAGCACCTGCTCGTGCAAGCATTTCTGCATTAGCTGATCCTAGTGCACCTGCTCCTATAATGAGTACATGTGCTTGGTGTAATTGTTCCTGTTCGTTATTGCCTAAAAATAATGCTTGTTTTTGATAGCGATTAATCAAGAAGTCACCATCCCCGTTGTAGGGCTGCTTGCTTCACCGAAGTTTTTCTCTGCTATTCTTCCGGCTTCATAGCCAAGGTGTCCGGCTTCAATCGCTAGTTTCATAGCCAGTGCCATCTTGACAGGGTCTTTTGCACCTGAAACAGCTGTATTAAGTAAAACGCCATTTGCTCCTAGCTCCATTGCATACGCAGCGTCTTTTGGAGAACCGATACCGGCATCCACAATGACAGGGACGGAAGACTGTTCAATAATAAATTGAAGATTTAACGGATTGATGAGTCCTTTTCCAGAGCCGATTGGCGATGCGCCAGGCATAATCGCATGAACTCCAAGTTGTTCAAGCCTTTTAGCTAATACAACATCATCAGAGGTATAAGGCAGGACAATAAATCCTTCTGCTAACAGCATTTCGGAAGCCTTTAGTGTTTCAACAGGATCCGGTAATAAAGATTTGTCACAGCCGATTACTTCAACTTTAATCATATCGCATAAACCCGAAGCTTTTGCTAGTTTAGCAATTCTAACAGCTTCTTCAGCTGTTTTGGCACCAGCTGTATTTGGAAGCAGTTTATATTTAGTTAAATCTAATTGTTCAAGAAAGTTTGGTTGAGATTCTTCAAAAATATTCATTCTGCGAACCGCAAACGTTAAAATCTCAGTTCCAGAAACTTCAACGGCTTGCTTCTGAACCTCAAAGGAAGGGAATTTCCCTGTTCCTAGTAAAAGTTTTGATTGAAATGTGTGATGAGCTATTTTTAACATGATTATCATCCTCCTCCTACAAAATGAACAATTTCTACTGTATCTCGATCTGATAATGCTTGTGCTGTGTATTGCTCTTTATAAATAATTTCTTTATTTACTTCTACGACAACAATGCGGTTTTCCAGTTTATATAATTCAAGCAAATCTTGAATACAGTGTATGGTTTCTGGCAGTTCAATAGTTTTTCCGTTTAATTGAATCGACTTCATGATTTCACCTCTTTTGGCGATTGATTCTAAAGGCTTCTATCCAATCTTTTTTTATTTCTTTTTTCATAATAAAATCTCGAATCATTTGTCCTGTGGCAGGAGCGAGCAAAATGCCATTTCGATAATGTCCTGTGGCGAATAAAATGCCTTCATCATCAGGGTGATGACCGATAAATGGCTTTTGATCAAACGTTTGTGGACGAAGCCCTGCCCAAAAGGACTCGATTTTCATATCGATGATGGACGGGAGCATCGTTTTTGCTTTAGCAATGAGCTTCTCGATGCCGCCAAGACTTGCTTGTTCATTCCAATCATTTTCGACCATGCTGGCTCCAAGTACAAGTCTGCCGTTGTTTCGAGGTACAATATAGCAGTGCTCATGAAACAATGTATGCTTTAAAAGCGGCTTTTCACTTGAAACTGATACACATTCGCCTTTGACGGGAGTAAGCGTATTGGTTAAACCAAGCTGATGGAAAAAATTAGAGCTCCATACACCATTTGCGACAACGACATATTTAGCTTGGAAATTTCCTTTGCTCGTTTTAATCGTATAGGAACTGTCTTGTTTTTGAATCGAGAAAACCGATGTATGTTCAAAAACCGATGCCCCCAATACTTGAGCACCCTTTCCAAAAGCTTGACAAACAGAACTAGGTAAGACATTCACATCATCTTCAATAAAAGCGGCTCCGATAATATTTGTTGAGACAGAAGATTCTTCATGTCTTACATTATCTCTGTCATACCATCTGACGGTAGGAAGGGAGAGGGTAGAGCTTAGCTCACTTTTTTCAGCCTCTGAATAAGCGAGCTGAAAAATGCCGCCTTTTCTTAACTCAATATCGATACCACTTAGCTCTTTTAGCTCATCTTGAAGCTGAAAATAGGCTAGTTGACTCTTTCTTGCAAAAGGATAGAAAATCTCAAGGTCATTGCATTCTGAATGAGCACCTAGCATACCAGCTGCTGCACTTGTCGATTTACTAGCTAGTTGCTTTTCCTCAAACACAGCAACATCAATCTGTTCTTTCGCTAAATAGTAGGCAATTGAGCAGCCGATAATTCCACCGCCTATAATAGCTACTTCATAATTTGTTTTCACATGAATTCTCCTTACATAATTTAGAAAAATCTAATGCGGATGCATAGGGATTGGGTGAAGAAAAAATGCCCGACATAACCGCAATACCATCTGTTTTTAGTTGTTGAAGAGCATGTACTAGATTTGGAGTAATTCCACCTATGGCATATACAGGGATGTTTAGTGCTTGTTTCATGTTGCTAATAGTATGTATGCCATTTGGCGTTAGTCCCTTTTTACAATCTGTTTCAAAACAATGTCCATATAACACATAATCCGCTCCATCTGTTTCCGCTTGTTTTGCTTCTTCTACAGAATGAATCGAACGACCAATCCGTAAGTGCGGAAAGTTTTCTCTCACTTTTTGGATAGGGAGACTATGCGATGGAAGATGGATATTTGATATTTGTGTGAGTAACGCGATATCTAAGCGATCATGAATGACGAGTTTTTCTTTGTTTACACCTGCTTGTTCTAACAGCTGAATGAGTGACAGAACTTCATGAGCCGTTTTTGATTTTTCACGAATATGGACATAATCCACCATATTTTGAATAGAAGAAATAATACTTGTTAGCGCGTCAACCGTATGTGAATCATCTGTTACGGCAATCAGTTTCATATTCGTTTACTCCTTTTTACTAGTAGTACACGCAAAAAAACCACTAACCTTAAATAGGAAAGTGGTTTTGTTATTTGTACACAAATAAGCACAAAGAATAACGAACACTTCCCTACGCAGGTGCGAACCTGTTCAGGTTATGAGGGTTTAAAAGTAACTACTTTATTCTCAGCCCTTATCAAGGGATCCCCTAGTGAATTAACTAAATAGTTTTAAAATTTATATTTAAAATATCATAAATCTGGAAGGTGTACAACAAAAATTTAAAAAAAAATTTATTGATAAATAGGAAGCTTGATAGAAAAGCAAGTTCCTAGTCCTTGTTCACTTCCGACTGTAATCTGACCATCCATTTGATTAATAATACTATACGAAACCATCATTCCAAGTCCTGTTCCTTTTTCTTTGGTTGTAAAATAGGGCTCCCCAAGGCGATTGATTTGTTCTTGTGTCATACCTGATCCTTCATCTCGAATATCGATTTGAATCATATCCTGATTGCTGGTTTGGATCACGTGCAATTTTCCGTTAGTCTCCATAGATTCTATGCCGTTTTTTAATATATTAATTAAACATTGTTGAAACTTTTTTCGCTCTCCCTTAACGACATATTGGTCATTTTCTAATAAAGATAGTTTGATTTGTATGCTGTTCATATTAGCTAAAGGAGTAATGATATTGATGACATGCTGAATCTCCTCTGCAACATGGATCTTTTCCTCCTTCTCAAGTGCGGGCTTAGCAAATGTTAAATAATCATTGATTACTTCTGTGGCTCGATCTAATTCTTGTAATGCAATTTCTGTATATTGCTTTCTTTTTTGGTCAGAGGTTTCTTCAGATAGCATTTGGATAAATCCTCTACTTGCGGTGAGGGGATTACGAACTTCATGAGAAATACTAGCTGCTAGATGACTCACTATTTGTAATTTCTCAGCTTTCACTAACTTTTGTAATACTTGAAAATTTGCTTGGATGACTTCCCACAGCAAGTTCGTAAACACCATTGCAATGATTTGAATGGAAATATATTGTGCCCATAGATTTGCTCCTCTGTTTATGTTAAATAGTTGCTCAGATACCAACAGGGAGAGCATTAAGCCGATAAAAGTTAGTGAACTGCTTATTATCACTTTATATTTCACGGAAAATTGCGAAAAATATTTGGATATAAAGAATAGTACAATAGAAAAAGAAAAGAAAGTAATACAGGCTATATAAAAGCCGTTATCGCCATTTAGCCAAAAGCGAATGAATAACATTAAGAATAATAAAGGAATTCCTAATTTATATCCGCCATATAACCAACCTAGGATAAAGGGAACCCAACGAAGATCCCATACATAATAAGGCCCTGTAGCAACAGGGAATATCATGCAAAGAATAAGGGAGACGACAGGAAAAATAGCAAATGTCCTTCTTTTGAAGTTTTCAAATCTATAAGAATATTTGGCAAAATAAATCATTTGTACTAAAAATAAAGGAAGAATAGTAAATAAGAAGTTAATTAACAAATCTTTTGTTATCAAAGACATAGTTGCACCGAACTTTCAATAATTTATAACTTTAAATATTCGCTATTATTAGGTGAAATTCCTTTCGTTATTTTGAAAAAATGGTATAAAAATACACTTTTGTTTTCTGCTCCTGTAAATGATAATGGCTTTAAAGCAGCGGAAATTGGAATTGTACTCGGTATGCCTATCATTGTGTTATCCATCGTGATTTCATTTATCGTGTTTGTCGTAGTTAGTTTTGTTAACGCAAAAATACATAGTGTTGCAAAAAAACTTAGCCATTAATAAGGGTAAATAATAAAAGACTGATCACTAGCATTCTGCGATCAGTCTTTTTCTATATCATAGAATGAGTTGTGTTAGTTAGTTCCAAAAAATGTAATACTATCGAAACTATCAAAATCTTTATACACTAATTCTAATTTTTTACCTGGTGATACTTGATAAGTCAAATATCCACTTAAAGTTTTACCTTTAGCAAGCTCCACAATGGTATCCAATTCATTGTATTTAGCCGAATAAAACTGTAAATCCAAGGCATCGTTGAATTTATCGTTAATATATAGG
>NZ_JBALMU010000069.1:47114-53964 GCF_036962285.1 Bacillus sp. JJ634 | reverse complement strand
AACATCAATATGAGCAATTTGGTCACGTAACTCCTTTGCTCGCTCAAAATCTAATTCTTCAGCAGCGGCATGCATGCCCTCTGTTAACGCCTTCTTTATTTCGACATGTCCGCCATTTAAGAAACGATTGATTTCATCTACAATTTGCGTATATTGTGCTTGCTCTACCTCCTTCACACAAGGAGCAAGACACTGACCTAGATGATAATAAAGGCACACTCGATTCGGCAGCGTATCGCATTTACGAAGCGGATAGATTCGATCAAGCAGCTTCTTTGTTTCAGTAGCAGCAGTCACATTGGGATACGGACCAAAATATTTCCCTTTGTCTTTTTTCACTTTCCTTGTAATAAGAAGGCGAGGATGCTTCTCTGCTGTAAGCTTAATAAATGGATACGTTTTATCATCCTTCAACATAATATTATATTTTGGATCGTATTGTTTAATTAAGTTCAACTCTAAAATAAGAGCTTCAATGTTAGAGGATGTGACAATGTATTCAAAGTCTTCAATTTCATTTACAAGTCGTAACGTTTTCCCATCATGTGAGCCTGTAAAATAAGAACGCACACGATTTTTAAGCACTTTTGCTTTCCCGACATAGATAACTATTCCTTGACGGTCCTTCATTAAATAGCAGCCAGGTTGATCTGGAAGAAGGGCTAATTTATTCTTGATTTGCTGATTCATGAACTCCCCCGCCTTATCATTTCTTCTTATTATTACTATACAGGAAATAATCCTATCTTAAAAAATAGCATCTACATTATGAGAGACTAAAAAACAAAACTTATCACCTGTAATAGCGAAAGTTAATGTCTTTTCTTAATAGTTTAATCCTTAAAAACGATTAAACTTTCTTAAAGCAAAAAAAAATCTCCAAGTCTCAGACTCGAAGATTTTTTGCAATCATTAAGCGTGTTTAGCAAGAAGGTCAGCCAAAGCTTCTTTTGGTTGGAAACCAACTACTTTATCGACAGCTTCACCGTCTTTAAGAACGATTAATGTTGGAATACTCATAACACCAAATTTACCAGCTGTTTCTTGGTTTTCATCAACATCCACTTTAACGATTTTCGCTTTACCAGCGATTTCACTATCAAGCTCTTCAAGAACAGGAGCAATCATTTTACAAGGTCCGCACCACGGAGCCCAAAAATCAACTAGAACAACACCTTCGTTTGTTTCAGTTGCAAAAGTTTGATCAGTTGCATTTACAATAGCCATTTATAAAATCCTCCTCATATTTACTGAAATAATCAAAAACAGTATACCATTGATGATTACGTTCGTGCTATTAATTTGCTTCATCGCTAATTTTCCCGAAACTATATACATATATGTACACAAAAAAAGGTATTCATCAGACGAGCCGATGAATACCTTATGTATTTCTATAATTTAAGCATTTACTTTTAACTTCTTAAATTCTTCTGTTAAAAGTGGAACGACTTCAAATAGGTCACCAACGATACCATAGTCAGCAACATTGAAGATGTTTGCTTCTGGATCTTTATTAATAGCAACAATTACTTTCGAGTTAGACATTCCCGCTAAATGCTGGATAGCTCCGGAAATACCACATGCGATATATAGATCTGGTGTAACAACCTTTCCAGTTTGTCCAATTTGTAAAGAATAATCACAGTAATCTGCATCACAAGCACCGCGAGAAGCTCCAACTGCTGCACCAAGAACTTCTGCAAGTTCTTTTAATGGTTCAAAGCCTTCTGCACTTTTCACACCGCGACCACCAGAAATGATAACTTTTGCTTCTGAAAGATCTACACCTTCACTTGCTTTTCGAACAACATCTTTAATAATTGTACGTAAGTCTGTAATATTCGCAGACAGTGTAACAACATCCCCTGAACGAGACTCATCTTTTTGTAATGGTTCAATGTTATTTGGACGAATCGTTGCAAAAACTAGGCCGCCTGTAACAATTTTCTTCTCAAATGCTTTACCTGAATAAATCGGGCGAGTAAACACAGTGTTTCCGCCTGCTACTTCAAGAGCTGTAACATCTGAAACTAAGCCTGCTTCTAATTTTCCAGCTACTTTTGGTGCTAAATCTTTTCCTAATGAAGTATGTCCGATAATTAAACCGTCTGGATTTTCTGATTCAATCACAGCAAGCAAAGCCTGTGAGAAGCCATCAGAAGTATATTGAGCTAGTTTAGCATCTTCTACAACGACCACTCGGTCTGCACCATACTGAATTAATTCCACTCCTAAAGCTTGAACGCTTTCTCCAATTAACACACCAACTACTTCTCCGCCATCTGCAGCAACTTTTGCGGCACCAATTGCTTCAAATGATACATTTCTAAGTGAACCATCTCGAACTTCTCCTAATACAAGAAACTTGCTAGCCATTATAAAAACCTCCTGCGCTCTTTTTTATCTATTTACTCGTCTGTTTATTTCAAGATCTCTAATAATTAGATGACTTTCGCTTCACTGCGTAATAATTGAACAAGTTCACCAACTTGTGCAGAAATGTCACCACTTAGTACTTTTCCTGCTTCTTTTGTAGGTGGTAAAAAGATTTCAATTGTTTTTGTTTTCGCTTCCACATCATCTTCTTCTAAATCTAAATCATCCAATTCTAATTCTTCAAGCGGCTTTTTCTTCGCTTTCATGATCCCTGGTAAAGAAGGATAACGTGGCTCATTTAGACCTTGTTGTGCTGTTACTAACAATGGAAGAGTCGTTTCAATTGTTTCTGAATCCCCTTCTACATCACGCGTAACACTTACTGTTGTACCTGCAATATTTAAATCTGTAATCGTTGTTACATAAGGAATATTAAGAAGTTCTGCAACACGTGGTCCTACTTGACCAGAACCGCCATCAATCGCTACATTTCCTGCTATAATAAGATCTACTTCTTGATCTTTTAAGTATTGAGCCAATACTTTCGATGTTGTAAATTGATCTCCATCTTCTATGTCATCTTCAATATTAATTAACACTGCTTTATCGGCACCCATTGCTAAAGCCGTACGCAGTTGTTTTTCAGCTTCTTCGTTGCCGACAGAAACAACCGTTACTTCGCCGCCTTGAGCGTCTCGTACTTGAATCGCTTCTTCCACAGCATACTCATCATAAGGGTTAATAATAAATTCAGCGCCCTCTTCATTGATTTTGCCGTTAGAAAGCGTAATTTTTTCTTCTGTATCAAATGTTCTTTTCAGTAATACATAAATGTTCACGATAATCCCTCCTGAGTGTTTTAAATTCCTAAGATTCTGAAAAGTCAAAATCCATATATACTAAGTATTCTTCAAAATCCAACAAATTCCTTTAATGTTTTAGAAAAAAATATATTTTTTTACGTTTTTTTACTTATTTACCTGTAAAAAGCGGTTCTCTTTTTTCAATGAATGCACTAATTCCTTCTTTTGCATCGTTTGACTCGAAAATTGTTCCAAATTGTGCTGCTTCATTTGCCACACCTTTGTAATAAGAGTCATGCTTTAAATAGTTTAATTGTTCAATAATAGCTTTTAGAGCAAGAGGGCTTTTCTTCGCTACTTTAAAAGCTAGTTCTTTCGCTTTTGAAAGTAATTCTTCATCGGAGTAAGCTCGGTTCGCTAGACCATATTGGACAGCTTCCACTCCTGTAATCGGTTCACTTGTAAATAACATTTCCGCAGCTTTGGCTGTACCTACATAACGTGGAAGTCGTTGTGTACCTGCAAAACCTGGGATTAAACCTAATTGCAGCTCTGGTAAACCAAGCTTTGCTCGTTCTGTTACTAAGCGAATATGACAAGACATCGCTAATTCAAGACCACCACCTAATGCAGCTCCGTGAATAGCAGCAATGACCGGCTTTGGAAATTTTTCAATTTTTTCGAATACCGCTTGTCCATTCGCAGCTAAGGCAGAGAAAGCAGAACCATTGTCAATTTGAGTAAATTCCTTAATATCCGCTCCTGCTGAAAAGAATCTTCCTTCACCGTGAAGCAAGATAACTCTCACTTCTTCATTCTGACTAAGTTCATCTAAGACTTCGGATATCTCCTTAATCATTCCTGTAGAAAGTGCATTTGCAGGTGCTCTATTAATCGTAATAAAAGCAACATGGTCCTCAACTGCAAGCTTTAAGTACTCCATTTCTTCTCCCCCATCTTGGTTGCTGAATTCTCAAGTCATCAATAAGCACTTGATATGTATTCACTCTTCTTTTCCATTCGGAAAACGAGCTTCATTATCGAGTTTAGTTGAGGGCGACGATATCGCCACTCTTATCTAAACATCGTTAATTACTAGAACTACAACCATTTGTTAATAATCGATGAACTTCTGGGACAAGGTCTGTAAGTGAATATTTTTGATCATTTATCACCCAAGTTGTTGCCACTTCATCCATTGTGCCAAAAATCATATTTTTCATGAGCTTGACATTAAGCGTAGACCTGAATTCGCCGGTTTCTTTTCCTTCAATAACAATTCGATCGACAAGGTCTAAGTATCCTTTTAACACATCATTAATCCGATGACGCAATTCTTTATTAGATTGTCTTAATTCTAATTGAGTCACGATAGCTAAGTTCGGGTCTTCTGAAAGGATTTGAAAATGTTTTTGAATCAAGACAAACAATTTATCCACTGCGCTGGATTTTTCTTTAATACCTTCTTGAATCTGTTCAACAAAGTAACCCATTTTTTCCCGGAATAATGAAATCAAAATATCTTCTTTATTCTTAAAGTAAAGATAGATTGTCCCATCTGCTACTCCCGCCTGCTTAGCAATCTTTGATACTTGAGCTTGATGGTAACCATTTTGAGCAATAACAATAACGGCTGCATCAATAATTTGCATATACTTTGGCCTACTACTTTTCACTAGTTGTCTCCTTTCAGAAACATGAATGAATAATCATTCATGTTTCTATAATAAAGTGGTATTTTATTACTGTCAATAACATTTTTACAAAATAAAACCATTTATAGGATAACTTGTACAACCTAATTGTAGTTACGGAGCCAAAGATTATCGCTCCGTATAATGCGATTATGCTTTCTTTTCATCTTCAGCCCATTTCTTTTTCTCTTCTTCTATGAGCACTCGACGTAAAATCTTCCCAATCGTTGTTTTAGGCAGCTCTTCTCTAAACTCATATAAGCGCGGAACTTTATAGGCGGCTAAATGCTTTCTAGCAAACTCATTAAGCTCCTGTTCCGTGACTGTATGACCAGATTTCAAAACGACATAAGCTTTGACCGTTTCACCACGATATGGATCAGGAATTCCAACGACTATTACTTCCTGCACCGCTTCATGTTCATATAGAACCTCTTCAATCTCTCTCGGATAAATATTAAAACCACCTGCGATAATGGTATCTTTTTTACGCTCCACAACGTAGAAAAAGCCTTGTTCGTCCATATAGCCTAAATCTCCTGTTAAAAGCCAGCCATTTTTAAATGTATTTTCCGTATCCTCCGGGCGATTCCAATACCCTTTCATCACCTGGGGACCTTTAATACCAATCTCCCCTATTTCATTCGTTTCTAATGGTTCACCTGTTTCTAACGATAAAATCGCGGCTTCCGTATCCGGCCACGGGACTCCAACACTTCCCTTTACACGCGGTTCATCCCAAATAAAGTTAGCATGCGTGACGGGAGACGTTTCAGAAAGCCCATACCCTTCTACTAATTTTCCGCCTGTGACCCGTTCAAATTGTTCCTGTACTTCTAGAGGTAGAGGAGCGGAACCACTTAGGCAGGCTTTAATAGAAGAAAGGTCATACTTCTTCAAATCAGGGTGATTCAAAATTCCAATATAAATAGTCGGTGCTCCAGGAAATATTGTCGGTTTGTGCTTATGAATCGTTTTTAACACCGTTTCTACATCAAATTTCGGTAAAAGAAGCATCATATTGCCATCAAAAACGGACAGCAGCAATACAGTTGTCATGCCATATACATGAAAAAACGGCAAAATACCAAGCACCTTTTCCTGACCTGGTCTGCTTTTATATAACCAAGCTTGACACATCTTCGTATTTGCGATTAAGTTTTTATGAGTCAGCATAACTCCCTTTGGAAATCCTGTTGTCCCCCCTGTATATTGTAATAGGGCTACATCATGGTCGATATCGCATGAACTGGATATTTCTTCCGGTACATCCTGCTTCATCACTTCTTTAAATAAATGATGATTGCCAGCATGCTCTACTTTTACAACGATACCGTATTGTTTCTTTTGAATAGAAGGATATATAAGGTTTTTGGGAAAAGGAAGGTAGTCTTTGATAGCGGTTACAATAATATGTTGGATATTCGTTTTCGGGGCAATCTTTGCAACACGCGGAAACAAAATATCCATCGTGACAATTATTTTCGCTTCTGCATCTTTCATTTGATACTCTAACTCTCGTTCTGTATATGTGGGATTAGTCTGTACAACAACGCCTTCAGCCATCAAAATACCGAAATACGAAATAACAGACTGTGGACAATTGGGCAATAAAATAGCAACACGATCACCTTTTTCAAGACCTAATTCTTTCAAATAAGCAGCAAACTTTAAAGAAGATTCATACACTTCCTTAAATGTAAGCTCTCTACCCATAAAATGAATAGATGCTTTATAAGGATGTTTTACAGCAGATTCCTTTAAATACGCCTGCACGGGCTTATCATCATAAATCAACGTCGTCGGTATCCCCTCTGGATACATCTGTTGCCAAGGTTTATTGCTCATTTAACCCCTCCCTTAATCCAAGTTTACTAATCATTTCTATTATAATACAATTACCATTTCCTTACAATTAAAGATTTTGAGAAAAGAAATCCCATTGCAGTGCGCTGACACCGACCTTGCCCTCTT
>NZ_JBALMU010000069.1:21648-47061 GCF_036962285.1 Bacillus sp. JJ634 | reverse complement strand
CTCTTCTTATGGAAGGTGGTAAGTGGGATATTGGTGAGAAAGAACCTCAGCGACTTTAGTCCTGGGAGTGGTCAGCGTCCAAAACAATTTTTAAATAACGCTATTAAGTTTTAGCTCATTGCATGTGAACTCATAAGAAGGGAGAGGGCACTATGATATGCACCTCTCCTTTCTTTATCCGTATTCCTTTACACTTTCATAAATAAATAAACAACACCTAATAAAATAAAAAGTCCACAGCAAACTAATAATATTTTCGCTAGTTTCTCCACAGCTTTCTTCCTTTCGCAAGAGGCATCAGGAAATTCCAGAGCCGATGACAAAAGATAAACCAATTGAAATCATCATCGATAGAAAGCCAACCGCCCGATTATCTTTTTGGATTTCTTCATCTATTTTAAACGCTGGTGTCATAAACTCAAAAATAAAATAACCAATTACAAGGAAAACAAAACCATAGACTCCCCAACCAATCATCGTCAATAAAGAATCATTTTGTAAAATGGATTGGCGAAACACGTTGGAAATCCCTAAAATTTTCCCTCCTGTGGCCATAGCCACAGATAGATTTCCACGCTTAATTTCTTCCCAATTTTTATACTTTGTTACAAGCTCAAAAACGGTTAAAAAGACAATGATGCATAAAATCACGACACTATAGCGAGCAGCAATGTACACATATTCATTTCCCCAAATCTCATCCATATCCCACTACTCCCACATGGTAACTGACCAAGTTCTTAAGTCTGTTTCCGTTTATTTAAATTCTACAATCGTAACACCATTGCCGCCTTCGCCTGCTTCTCCAAAGCGAATCCGTTTAACCGAGCGATGATTTTTCAAATATTCTTGAACGCCTTGTCTTAGAGCTCCCGTGCCTTTTCCATGGATGATGGACACTCTTGGATAGCTGGCTAAAAGTGCATCATCAATATATTTTTCAACCCTTGAAAGTGCATTTTCATAGCGTTCCCCACGAAGATCCAGCTCGAGACTAACATGGTAGTCTTTCCCCTTAATTGTCGTAAGCGGCTTCGTTTGTTTTTCTTTTTGAGCTGACTTAATAAATTCAAGGTCTGCTTCTTTTACTTTCATCTTCATAATACCCATTTGTACATGCCATTCATCAGACGATGCTTTTTCAATTAAATAGCCTTTTTGCCCGAAGCTTGTCACTTTCACTTCATCGCCAGGCTGCCATGCCCGTTTTTGCGATGATACTGCCATTTTCGGTGATTTTTTCAGCTCAGGTGCAGCCTCTTCTAATCGTTTCTTTGCATCAATTAATTCATGCTCCTTGACATCTGCTCGCTTCTCCAAACGAAGCTTGCGTAAATCTCTAATAATCTTTTCTGCTTCTTTTTTTGCATTTTCAACAATAGCGGCTGCTTCCGTTGATGCTTTCTCCATCAGCTTGTCACGTTCATTGTAATATTCCGCAATTTGTTGCTGCAAGTCTCGATGCAGTTTTTCCGATTGCTTTAAATAATCCGCCGCTTCTTTCTCTTCTTCCTCTGCCTGACGACGACTTGCTTCTAGTGAGGCAATCATCGTTTCGACTTGATTCGTCTCCTCACCAATATGACTTCGTGCATGATTAATGACTTTCTCGTTTAAACCAAGACGTTTTGAAATTTCAAATGCATTGCTTCGACCAGGTACGCCAATCAATAGCTTATACGTTGGTCTTAATGACTTCACATCAAATTCAACGCTCGCATTAATTACACTCTCACGGTCATAACCGTAGGCCTTTAATTCTGGGTAATGAGTCGTCGCAATAACTCGGGCCCCTCGCTTATACACTTCATCTAAAATAGAAATCGCTAGAGCCGCTCCTTCTTGCGGGTCAGTTCCTGCTCCAAGCTCATCAAATAAAACTAAACTTTCATGATCCACATGCTCCAAAATTTCAACAATATTGACCATATGAGAAGAAAATGTACTTAAGCTTTGCTCAATTGACTGTTCATCGCCAATATCAGCATATACTGCTGAAAAAACAGCTACTTCTGAACCATCAAGAGCTGGAATCTGTAATCCAGCTTGCGCCATCAGCGTACAAAGTCCAATCGTTTTTAACGTGACGGTCTTCCCACCTGTATTCGGACCGGTAATCACGATTGTTGTAAACTCTTCTCCTAAGAAAATATCATTTGCTACCACGACATCAGCCGGAATAAGCGGGTGCTTCGCTTTAAATAGTTTCACTCGGCCTTCTTGATTCAGCTGTGGTTTAGAACCATTAATCATTTTCGCATAACGGGCTTTTGCAAATACAAAATCGAGCTGAGCCAGTACCGCTACATTATGTAATAATTCAGACGTATACTCACCGACCTTCACAGACAGCTCCGTTAAAATACGTTCAATTTCTAACTGCTCTTTCACCCTTGTTTCTTGCAAAGCATTATTCAGCTGTACAATTGCCTGTGGTTCAATAAATAATGTTTGACCTGAAGAAGATTGGTCATGAATAATGCCACCATAATGACTGCGATATTCTTGTTTAACTGGAATAACGAAACGATCATTTCGAATCGTCACAATGGCATCCGATAACATCTTAGAAGCATTGGAAGAACGAATCATACTTTCTAACTTTTCCCGTACGCGGCTTTCATTTGTTCGCAGCTGATTGCGAAGCGTACGCAATTGCTCACTAGCTGAATCAAGCACCTCGCCATGCTCACTAATGGCATACGTAATCGCCTGTTGTAAATCAATCAACGGGTGAAGCGATTCAATATATTCCGTTAACAGCACCGTCTCAATTTCTTGCTCGGCCATCTCTTCAAAAAAGCGGTTTAATACGCGCCCTGCTCGAATCGTACTTGCAATCTCCATCAGTTCAATCGGTGATAACATTCCGCCAATTTGTGCCCGCTTTGCATGAGGACGAATATCGAAAATTCCCCCTAAAGGAACATTTCCTTTCAACCGGAGCACTTTCGCACTTTCATCCGTTTCTTCCTGCCATCTAACAACTTCATCAAAATCAGTAGACGGAGCTAATTGTACTGCCTTGTCTTTCCCAATTGACGATGTACAATGAGAAACTAATTGTTCTTTAATTTTTGTAAATTCTAATGTGTTCAATGCTTTTTGATGCATGGAGATAAAAAAGCCTCCTTGTCAGGTTAGTTATTTCTATTTAAAAATGTAAGTAATTCATCAGCACTCTTAGCATTTAAGACAGTTGATTTCTTCAGCCAGCCTTTTTTCGCCGCAGAGACACCAATTTCCATATGTTCAAGCATGTCGATATTATGCGCATCCGTATTAATGATAATCGGCACAGCCGCTTCTTGAGCTTTTCGTAAATAGGGTGCTGCTAAATCAAGGCGATGCGGGTTTGCATTTAACTCTAATGCAGTATTCGTTTCACGTGCCAATTCGATAAGCATTTCAATATCTACATCATAGCCTGCTCGTTTGCCAATAATTCTTCCTGTCGGGTGAGCAATAATATCCACATGCGGGTTATGAAGTGCTGTTTTCAAACGCTCCATAATGACTTCACGTGGTTGTGAGAAGCTTGAGTGAATCGAAGCAATAACAAGGTCCATCTCCGCTAATAGTTCATCATCGAAATCAAGCGTTCCATCGGGTAAAATATCCATTTCAATGCCTGATAAAATCGTCATATCGTCATACTGTTCATTTAATTCATGAATGATTTTCTTTTGCTCACGCAAACGCTCAGCTGTTAAACCATTAGCTACCTTTAAATACTGCGAATGATCCGTAATCGCCATATATCGATAGCCTTTAGCACGGCAAGCTTCAATCATTTCTTCAATTGAATACGCACCATCGCTCCATGTCGTATGCATATGAAGGTCACCTTGAATATCAGCAAGTGAAATCAACGGCTCCTGTCCGTCATATTGATCTACTTCCGTCCCATCCTCCCGTAATTCTGGAGGAATAAACGGCAGGCCGAAGTGCTGATAAAATTGTTCCTCTGTTTCAAATGTAAGTACATCACCTGTTTCTATATTCTCCACACCATACTCACTAATTTTCTCTCCACGATCTTTCGCAAGCTGACGCATACGCACATTATGATCCTTTGAACCAGTAAAATGATGCAGTGTTGTAATAAATTCAACATCTTTTACAATACGAAAATCAACAGATACATCGTATTCACCATCCAATACAACCGACACTTTCGTATCACCTGCAGCAATAACCTGCTTAATACGCGGCAATGCTAAAAGCTGTTCTTTCACAATTTCCGGATCATCACTAGATACAATAAAATCTAAATCTTTAATCGTTTCACGCATACGACGAATACTTCCTGCCCGTGACGAACGAATAACCGCTTTCATATTTGCTAATGCTCGTTCAATTTCCTCGGCAATAGGCAGCATAAATGATAATGGCAATCGTTCTGGCCGTGCCCCCGCTTCATCAATTGCCGCAAGAATTTTCTCTTCTGTTTTTTTGCCAAAACCCGTTAGTACACTTACTTTCCCTTCTTCGCAGGCTAACTTCAAATCGTTAATATCACGGATATGAAGCTCTTTATGTAGCTTAGCAATTTTTTTCCCGCCAAGACCTTGAAGCTTTAAGAGAGGAATTAACCCTTTTGGCACCTCCTCTTGTAACTCTTCTAAAACCGTCGATTTGCCTTCTTGGATAAATTCATCAATGACAGCCGCTGTCCCCTTACCAATCCCGCTAAGCGCTGTAAAATCATCAATCGCTGACAAACTGCGATCATCTGCTTCAAGTGCTGCTGCTGCTTTACGGAACGCCGACACCTTGAATGGGTTATCCCCTTTTAACTCCATATATATCGCAATTGTTTCCAATAATTTAATAAGATCTTTTTTATTAATAGACATTTTTTCACCTGCCAAAAATTAATGAATGAAGTTTTCTTTAAAGATACCGTTTCTTTCTATAAAGCACAAGCATTCTCAATACGTTAAAAAGGGTCTCTTCCCCCACAAAAGATAGCAATCTATCATTTCGTTAAGGAAAGGCAGACCCTTAAGAAGGTACATTATAAAACCAAAGCTTCTCTACTTGATTAGATAAAAACGGTGTATCTCTCACAATAGCTTCTGCTAGGAATGAGCCATTTAACGGTTCTTGAACCGCATCCATTGGCAAAAGAGCTACAATATATAATATAATAAACAAGATTAAATAGACTTCCATAAATCCTAATATACCGCCACCCCAGCGATTCAGCTGTTTTAAAATAGGCAAGTGTGCAATAAAATCAAGCATCGCCCCAATCATATGCCATACAATTTTCGTAATAAAGAAAATAATAGCAAAAGCAATTGCATTATAATACGCAGTATCTAGACCGACTGTATCAAAAAACATCTTTAATGTGCTTGAATCGCCCATCGTCGGGAATGGAACCCATAAATTCAGTTTTGGAGCCAGTTCATCATAATATACATAGGCCACAATAAACGCGACAATAAAGCCGGTCAAGTGGATAATTTGTAATATAAAGCCGCGCCTTAAACCAATTAACAATCCGATGAGAAGGATAGCTAAGATTGCCAAATCAAACATAAACTCAGTCCTTTTCTTTCTGTAATTCCAGTTGAAGCTGGTGCAATTGTTCTTGGATTTTGAGGTAATCATGTATCGTATTGACCGCCGTCAGCACTGCTAGTTTACTCGTATCCAGGCTCGGATTTTTCACACTAATTTCTCTCATTTTCTCGTCAACCATCGAAGCTACTTGGCGAATATGACTTGCGCTTTCGGCACCGACGATCGTATATGGTTGACCATATATATCTACTGTAACTCTATTTCGTGTATCGTCTGACAAAATGATGCCTCCAATCTAAACAATCCTGTACTCCCTATCATATCATGATATTTTTCGTCATGAAAGAGAGAGGCTTGTCAATTTATGGCTAATTTTGTAAAAATAAAATAAAAGGAGACGATTTTGATGTCCCAAGTTGTCCTACTCGTTCATGCATCACAAATATCCAAAATGAAAGAGCATTATAAAGATTCCCTTGTCCATACATTACCACCAGGCAGCTTATTTAGCGCACGACCGGCCCATTGTGCCATCACCGCCTATAAATCAGGAAAAGTGTTATTCCAAGGAGCAAATGCCGAAAAAGAAGCGGTGAAATGGAAAGAAAATGCTCAAACAGCTCCAGCAGCCAAAAAAACAACATCTGTAAAAACACATCGTTATTCGCCACCGGCTAACATCGGCACCTTATCTGTTGTCGGCTCCGATGAAGTTGGTACCGGTGACTACTTTGGTCCAATGACCGTTGTGGCGGTTTATGCAAAGAAAGAACAGCTACCCCTGTTAAAAGAGCTCGGCGTTCAAGATTCCAAAAATTTAAAAGACCCGCAAATTATCGAAATTGCTAAGTTAATTAAGGATGTTGTCCCATTCAGCCTGTTAACTTGCGACAATCCAAAATATAATACGCTTCAAGCAAAAGGCATGTCACAAGGTAAAATCAAGGCACTATTACATAATCAAGCGATTAAACATGTATTAACAAAAATTGAGCCTGAAAAGCCTGATGCTGTCTTAATCGACCAGTTTGCTGAACCCGGTGTATTCTTCAATTATTTAAAAGGACAGGAACTATTTCAAGCAGATGCTACCTATTTAAGCACAAAAGCAGAAGGCGTTCACCTAAGCGTGGCCGCGGCCTCCATTCTGGCTCGCTATGCTTTTATTCGACGCTTCGAACAGCTTAGTGAAAAAGCAGGCTTTACCATTCCAAAAGGTGCTGGTTCTAAAGTTGATGAAGCAGCTGCTCGTTTAATTCATGAAAAAGGAACAGAGGCATTGCATGAATTTACGAAAGTTCATTTTGCCAATACGGAAAAAGCGAAGAATTTGTATAAAAAGAAATATTAACGATAAGACACCCACCATTTCAGAAAATGGTGGGTGTCTTTACCTGCTACATTTGACTGTTTACCAGCCAAATCTACTAGGTTATCCGCGCAACTCTGCCCCTGCTTGGTCTTTTACCGCCGCAAGTACTTTGTCATGAGCTTTTGTAATGTCTTCATCTGTTAATGTACGTTCTGGGTCAAAGTATTTTAACGAGTATGCAATGGATTTTTTGCCTTCCTCCATTTTATCGCCTTCGTATAAATCAAATACTTGCACCTCTTTTAATAAGGCACCGCCTGCTTCAATGATGATGCTTTGAATATCGCCTGCTTTTGTTGCTGAGTCCACAACAAGTGCGATATCACGCGTAATCGATGGGAAACGTGGGATCGTTTCATAAGCGATTGGAGCAACCTCTGCTTCTGCCAATGCTTTAAATGATAATTCAAAAACATAGGTTTCTTTAATATCCAATTCTTTTTGAACAGTTGGATGCACTTGACCGATAAAGCCAATTACTGCACCATTTAATAGCACTTCCGCTGTACGTCCCGGATGAAGATTTTTCACTTCTGCTTGACGATATTCGATTTGGCTTGCTACACCTAACGTATCGAATAAAGCCTCTAAAATTCCTTTTGCGACAAAGAAATCAACTGGCTTCTTTTCACCTTGCCATAAGTGAGATTCCCATAAACCTGTGATAGCAGCAGCTACATGTTCCCTTTCTTCCGGAAGCTGTTCGCCATCTTGTTTTAAGAAAACAGAACCAATTTCATATAGCGCAACTGAATCAATTTGACGAGCATTATTGTATTTCACTACTTCTAATAATTGCGGTACAATGCTTAAACGTAATTGGCTGCGTTCCTCACTCATCGGCATCGCTAGACGAATCGATTCGCGTGCTTCTAAAGCGAATTGAGCAGCTTTTTCCGCGCTTGTTAACGAATACGTAATCGCTTGGAAAAGACCAGCGCCTTCTAATGTACGACGCGCTTTACGACGTTTTTGTTGATAATCTGATAACGCACCAGGCGTTGTCGTGCCAGTTGGCAGCGTAGATGGAATATTATCGTAGCCATACAAGCGAGCTGCTTCTTCTACTAAATCGGCTTCGATTGTAATATCGCCGCGACGAGTTGGAATCGTTACTGTGAAGTTTTCTCCTTCTACCGCTACATCAAATTGCAGGCGCGTGAAAATATCTTGTACTTCAGATACACTCATGCTTGTTCCTAGTAAGCCATTAATTTTATTAAGCGTAATCGAGATTACAGCTGGTTCAACCTTCATATCATTGTATTCGACACTGCCTTCAAGAATCGTTCCACCAGCGTATTCCGCCATTAATTGCGCTGCACGCTCTCCTGCTTCACGAACGCGAGCTGGGTCTACTCCTTTTTCAAAACGAGCGCTTGCTTCACTGCGTAAGCCGTGATCTTTCGATGCTTTACGAACCGTGCTGCCTTTAAAATAAGCTGCTTCAATGATGACTGTCGTTGTATCATTTTTCACTTCTGAATTCGCTCCACCCATTACACCAGCAATAGCGACAGGCTCTGTACCGTTTGTAATGACAAGATGGTCAGAAGTTAATGTACGTTCTGCTTCATCAAGTGTTGTAATTTTTTCAGCATCCTTCGCACGACGAATGACAAGCTCTTTTGATTCAAGACGGTCGTAGTCGAACGCATGAAGCGGTTGACCATATTCTAATAATACAAAGTTTGTAATATCCACAACGTTATTATGCGGACGAATACCAGCTGCCATTAAGCGTGTTTGCATCCATAATGGCGATGGTCCAATTTTTACATCCTTCACAACTTTTGCAATATATAATGGATTATCTTCTGTTGCTTCCACTTTTACAGAGATATAATCGGATGCTTTTTCAGAAGCTTCTTCTTTTTCAATCGTTGGCCATTTCACACCACGTCCAAGAATAGCTGCAACTTCGTAAGCAACACCTAACATACTTAACGCATCTGAACGGTTTGGTGTTAAGCTTAATTCTAAAATTTCATCGTCTAAGCCAAGTGCTTCTAATGCATCTTCACCAACTTGTGCATCTTGTGGGAAATTGAAAATCCCAACAGCATACTCTTTCGCCACAATTTTAGATTCAATTCCAAGCTCTTGAAGCGAACAAATCATTCCGTGTGATTCTTCTCCGCGAAGCTTTGCTTTTTTAATTTTGAAGTTACCTGGTAGAACAGCGCCCACTGTTGCCACGGCTACTTTTTGGCCTTTATCAACGTTTGGAGCTCCGCAAATAATTTGGACAGGCTCTTCCGCCCCGATATCGACTAAACATTTATTTAATTTATCGGCATTTGGATGTTGTTCACGCTCTAAAACGTGACCGATAACAACCCCTTTTAAGCCTTCACTTTTCTTTTCTACTCCTTCAACCTCAATGCCGCTTTTCGTAATTTTATCCGCAAGCTCTGCTGCACTGATGCCAGAAAGATCTACATATTCTTGAAGCCATTTATATGAAACAAACATCGTTGGTCCTCCTTTTAATGGATTGATTTGGCGAGATTAATCGCTAATTTAGATAGATTATAAGCAAAATTAGTGAGATTCCGGCCAAATCAGAGAAATTTTTACGCTTCGTGATGGTGGAATTGCTTTAAGAAACGCATATCATTTGTGTAGAAATGGCGAATATCATCCACACCGTATTTTAACATCGCAATTCGCTCAACACCGATTCCAAAGGCAAATCCTGAGTATTTCTTTGAATCAAATCCAGCCATTTCAAGTACGTTCGGATGAACGATTCCACCGCCTAATACTTCAATCCAGCCTGTTTGCTTACATACGTTACAGCCTTTACCACTGCAGATTTTACAAGAAATATCCACTTCTACAGAAGGCTCTGTGAATGGGAAGAAACTTGGACGCAAACGAATTTCACGCTCTTGGCCAAATACTTTTTTCAAAAATACTTCAAGCGTTCCTTTCAAATCACTCATTGAAATATTTTCATCAACGACTAATCCTTCAATTTGCATAAATTGATGAGAATGTGTCGCATCATCATTATCACGACGATACACTTTACCTGGACAAATAATTTTAACTGGGCCTTGACCTTCATGTTTCTCCATTGTTCTTGCCTGAACAGGAGACGTATGTGTACGAACTAAAATTTCATCTGTAATATAGAAAGAATCTTGCATATCACGTGCTGGATGGCTTTTCGGCAAGTTTAAAGCTTCAAAGTTGTAATAATCACTCTCTACTTCTGGACCTTCCGCCACCGTATATCCCATTCCGATAAACACGTCTTCAATCTCTTCGACAATGCGCGTTAATGGATGATGATTCCCTTTGTTCACAGGGCGAGCTGGTAACGTAATATCAATCGTTTCCGCTGCTAATTGAGCATTGACTGCCTCTGCTTCAAGCACCGCTTGTTTTTCTTCGATTGCTGAAGTAATCGCTTCACGAACAACATTCACAAGTGCTCCCATTTTTGGACGTTCTTCAGCAGACAATTTACCCATGCCACGCAATACTTCTGTAATCGGTCCTTTTTTTCCTAAGTAAGCCACACGAATATCATTTAATTCCTTTAAGTTTGATGCGGCTGACACTTTTTGCAACGCTTCTTCTTGCAGTTCTTGTAAACGTTCCTGCATCATCTATTCCTCCTTTATTTGTCAACATAAATAAACACAAAAAAACCCCATCCCATAAAAGGGACGAGGTTTATGTATCGCGGTACCACCCTTATTAGCATGGATATAAAACACCCACACTCACTTCATTAAAAATAACGGCTCTTCACCGGAACATTTTTCGGATCAATGGATCTTCCCAATGTCGACTCAAGAGGTGAATTCCTTTAAGCAGCGCCATTAAAAATGCTTTCAGTCTCGGCATTTTCTCCCTTAAAATGGATGTCTTAAGCTACTAGTCTCCGTCATCGTCTTTACTTATGAAATTCTGTTTCATTATAGTATATTTAAACTCATTTTCGCAAGTAGTACATCAAAATCCCTGCTGCAATCCCAACATTCAACGATTCACTTTTCCCGTAAATCGGAATATACAAGTTTTTCGTCGTTTTCGCTAACAATTCTTTTGAAACTCCTTGCCCTTCGTTTCCGACAAGTAAGGCAAAGGTTTCAGATTTCTCAACTTGTTCAAATGGCACACCGCCTTCTAAAGCCGTTCCATACACAGGCATATGAAGCTGGTCAATAAACTGGGACAAATTAGCCTTCATCACAGGTAAATGAAATAAGCTTCCTTGTGTCGCTCGAACGACTTTCGGGTTATATACATCGGCACAGCCTTCTCCTAAAATGACAGCATCTATTCCCGCTGCATCTGCTGTACGAATCATCGTCCCTAAATTACCTGGGTCTTGCACTGCATCTAACAATAATAGTTTTCCTGATGGAATATCATCGAAATGGACTGTTTGTTGTTCACAGACTGCCGCAATACCTTGTGGTGTTTCCGTATCACAAATTGCTTTCATCACATCTTCTTTCACATACACGACGTCTGTTTGTTCTATTTTAAACTTAGCTGGTATTTCCATATCTTGATTAACAATGACCTCTAAAACAATTTGTTCCTTTAATGCTTCCTCAACAAGATGAAAACCTTCTATTAAATAGTGACCTGATTTATCACGCTCTTTTTTCGTCAACAGCTTCTTCCATGCTTTTACCTTTGGATTTTTAACAGATTCAATATATTTCAACGTGTAACGCTCCTTTAATTTCACTGATTTTCCTATTATAACGTAATTTCAATACATAATGCATCCTGAATAAGGGCATGCTATCGTTGTTCAGCATTATATGACATAGGAGGAAATAATTATGAACCTAAATTTACGTAATGCCATTATTAGCAATGTAACGGGCAATACACAAGAGCAGCTCGAAGATACGATTGTCGATGCGATTTCAAATGGCGAGGAAAAAATGCTTCCTGGACTTGGTGTACTGTTTGAAGTTATTTGGCAAAATTCCTCACAAAATGAAAAAGAAGAGATGCTTCGTGCATTAGAAAATGGGTTAAAAAAATAACAGCCAAATTGGCTGTTATTTTTTTATAAAAATTCAGTTTACCGGCCAGTTTGACTCCATAACCTGCAAACTCTACCTTACTCGTACGTAATCCGGTCCACTGTTTCACGATCGAGTCGTTTAATCACTTCCACGACTAATTTCACGGCATTTTCATAATCATCGCGGTGAAGCATTGCCGCATGAGAATGGATATAGCGTGTCGCGATACCAATTGAAAGTGCCGGCACCCCTTTTGCTGTTACATGAATTGAGCCAGCATCTGTTCCACCACCTGGAATGGATTCAAATTGATAAGGAATGTTTAGTTCATCTGCTGTATCTGTTACTAAATCACGTAAACCTTTATGTGAAACCATTGATGCATCATATAAAACGATTTGCGGTCCATCGCCCATTTTGCTCATTGCTTCCTTTTCAGAAACTCCCGGCGTGTCACCTGCAATGCCGACATCAACAGCAAAGCCTATATCCGGCTGCACTTGGAATGTTGATGTTTTCGAACCGCGTAAGCCTACCTCTTCTTGAACAGCTCCGATTCCGTATACAACATTTGGATGACTTTGATTTTTCAACTGCTTTAACACATCGATAGCAATCGCACAGCCAATGCGGTTATCCCAAGCCTTGGCCAGCAGCATTTTCTCATTGTTCATCACGGTAAATTCGAAATACGGTACAACCATATCCCCTGGCCGTACCCCCCATCCTTGCGCCTCTTCTTTGCTGGATGCACCAATATCAATGAACATATCCTTAATTTCAACCGGTTTTTTTCGAGCTTCAGGTGATAAAATATGAGGTGGTTTTGAACCAATTACACCTGTCACATCACCTTTTCTTGTCACAATCGTTACGCGCTGTGCCAGCATGACTTGATTCCACCAACCACCTACTGGCTGAAATTTCAAAAAGCCTTTACTGTCAATTTGCGTAATCATAAATCCTACTTCATCTAGATGCCCTGTGACCACAATCTTTGGCCCATTTGCATCACCTGTTTTTTTGGCGATTAAACTTCCTAAGCCATCATTTGTTATTTCATCGGCGTAAGGTGCAATATATCGTTTCATCACTTGTCTTACTTCTGATTCATTACCAGCAATCCCTCTTGCATCGGTTAAATCTTTAAGCATCGTTAATGTTTCATCTAACTTAGTCATTATGTATCACTCCTTTTCGTAACCATAATTATACAGAAGTGATTTCTTCACGACAATTAATAGCCCTGCTGCTGCCGTTCGTGATTCACTTCATTCTTTGTTATATAAGCTTGTTCTACATCGATTGCTGAAAAACCAAGCATTTGTCCAAGTCGGATATATTCGGTAAATACCATTTGGAACGACTCGAACGTTACTTGTTGCTGAAACAGACTAATCTCTCGATACAATAAAATAAATTGCTCTGTCAGATTACACTGTTCCAATGTAAACATTTCTGGCACCGTCGGTTTAAAACTCTGCTCATTTGCGAGCGACAGCAGAAAATGAATTCCATCAACATATTCACCGAGAATGGTTTCTCGCTCAGAAGGTCCCCTTAGACTCCAAAATTTAAAACAGCGCGTTTCATTGGCAAGTTCGCCTAACTCCACTAAAAGCGCCAAAATTTTTCGTTCCACAAGGTCTTCTGTTTCTAACCCATGCTTCCGTTCAATATGCTGATCAAGCACCGCTTGCATGTCCATTAATTTGGAAATATTCATCTCATCACTACTTTCTACCTTTATCGCTTAAATTATAGCAAATATGTGAAACTTTTAAAAAATTCGTTCGTACATAGTATATAACTGAAACGTTATGAAAAAGGGGGATATTGTATGGCCTTATTATTCCGTCTTATTTTATTGGTATTTATTGTATTTTTACTATATACGGCGATTAAATATATGTTAAGTCCGCGAAGAAAACTGGAATTAGCCCACGAACAAGGAAAGTTCTATTTTCTCGATGACCCAAAAAATATTCGTAAAAATTTCTTATTAACATATAACGGAGTCTTATTTGAGGGCGAAAAATACCTCGGAACGACGGAGCGTTCCTTTGAAGTCGTGTCCATTTTTATTTGGCCAAAAAATACAACCGATCTAAAAGGGCTAAAGAGGGACGACTTCTTAAAAATCGAAGCTGCTATAAAAAAACAATACCCAGATTCTTCTATTGACTGGAAAAGCCCTGTGAAGGAATTTTTGAATAGGGATTAAAGAAAGAGGATGTCCTGAATATTTGGATAACTCCTTTTGAAGAATTCAAACATTTATCATTAAATAAGAAGCCTCCTCTGTTGGAAGTTTCACTTTATTGCAAGCATTCCATTGTTTTATAGAAACGCCCCCCTATTTCAGTCATAAAAGAAGCAGGGGGGCGTTTACTATGAAAAAGGGGCGACGGGAGCGATTAATTCTTTTAGCACTTCGAATCGTCATGGATACACGAGAAGATAAGTCCGCGATAATAAAGTGATTCCCAAGCATGATGATACAGAAAAAGGAGAGCTAAAAGAACAATGACAAAGACAAAGTTACATCTCCCCCGTCCTCTTCTTTACTAACTATGAAAATTGTAAAATTGTAAACTTTTCTAGTGCAATTTTCTATAAAAACATTTATGATAGAGAAGATCAATCTATAAATGATATTAAATTGATCTAAAAATTATATAAGGAAGTTAGGGACCGCGATGTTAAAAACAAAATATCGAATCGAAAAAGACTTTCTAGGTGAAAAAGAAATTCCTGCAGATGTTTACTATGGTATTCAAACACTGCGAGCAGTTGAGAATTTTCCGATTACAGGATATAAAATTCATGAAGAATTGATTGATGCACTAGCAATCGTTAAAAAAGCAGCAGCGATGGCGAATATGGATACAAAGCGCCTTTATGAAGGCATTGGTAATGTAATCGTTCAAGTTGCAGATGAAATCCTATCTGGAAAATGGCACGAATACTTTATCGTTGATCCTATTCAAGGCGGCGCTGGTACTTCTATAAATATGAATGCCAATGAAGTGATTGCCAACCGTGCACTAGAACTAATGGGAAATGATAAAGGTGAATACGGTAAATTAAGTCCAAATAGCCATGTAAATATGTCGCAATCGACAAATGATGCATTTCCTACTGCCATTCATATTGCAACACTCAATCTATTAAATAAATTACTAGAAACAATGAATGATATGCATGTCGTATTTAAGAAAAAAGCACAAGAGTTTGATCATATCATTAAAATGGGGCGCACCCATCTCCAAGATGCTGTTCCGATTCGTTTGGGACAGGAATTTGAAGCGTATAGTCGCGTAATAGCACGAGATATTAAGCGAATTAGTCAAACACGTGAGAACTTATATGAAGTAAATATGGGGGCAACTGCTGTCGGAACAGGTTTAAATGCAGACCCTCGCTATATAGAAAACGTTGTGAAGTATTTAGCTGATATTAGCGGATTACCACTTATTCATGCCGAGCATCTCGTTGATGGAACGCAAAACACCGATTGTTATACAGAAGTATCAGCGGCACTAAAAATTTGTATGACAAACATGTCCAAAATAGCAAATGATTTACGTTTAATGGCATCCGGTCCACGCGCAGGACTTGGTGAAATTAGCTTACCTGCACGTCAACCTGGTTCTTCCATTATGCCTGGTAAAGTGAATCCGGTTATGGCAGAAGTGATTAACCAAATTGCGTTTCAGGTAATCGGGAACGACCATACAATTTCTCTTGCATCAGAAGCAGGACAGTTAGAATTAAACGTTATGGAACCTGTTCTCGTATTCAATTTATTACAATCAATTAGTATTATGAATAATGGTTTCAGAACCTTTACCGATCACTGTTTATCAGCCATTGAAGCAAACGAAACACGTATGAAAGAATATGTGGACAATAGCGTTGGTATTATTACCGCAGTTAATCCACATCTAGGCTATGAAGTCGTATCACGGATTGCTCGTGAAGCGATTCTAACAGGAAAACCAATTCGAGAGCTTTGCCTGCAGTATGACGTACTAACAGAAGAAGAACTGGACTTAATTTTAAATCCATTCGAAATGACGAAACCAGGCATTGCTGGAAACTCTCTTTTTGATCGAGCATAAAACAAAGAGGCTGCCCTAAACTTTTTAGGCAGCTTTTTTTCTATGCCTATGATTATGAAAAAGGTACGTTACGGATCATCAAAAATGAAGAGTCTTACCCATTCACCTCAAAATCTTTATCCTTTATCCTTATACCGAAAAAACTCCCTCCAAGGGACGACATTTCGCCTTTCTCTTACTAGATATAAAAGAAACGTAATCACTACTAACATAATGATAAGAGATGTTGAACTAAAATTAGCTATAGAGTGGCCAAACACCGTGTAGACAAAAGCAAGTGGAATGTTCGTTAAAAACGATAGGTAGAGGTAATGTTTAATGCCTTTATTTGATTCCATCAAACAAAATGAGAGAAGATAATAATGAATAAAAGGAAGCAATCTTAGTATAGCAATTTGAGAGCTGTTCAGCTTGTGATTGCCGAACAGCTTATCTTTTAAAAGCAACAGCTTATCTCTAGTTTTCGGGAATTTTCCAATAATAAAATAAAAGCAAAGGTTTGACAACGTTAATCCAATAATAGAATATATTGTACCTAAAACAGGGCCGAATAAAATACCACCTGAAATACACACGACAATAACAGGGATGAATAGAAGTTGCCGGAGCACATGAAAAGCAATAAACACAAAAGGCATAAACACGCTACCAGACTGAATATAACTTAAGACAATTGCCAATTTCTCATCCATGTTCTCCCTCCGTCTATCACGCTGCTGTTCTTACAAGCATATACAAGTTATAGCCTACGTATGACTTAATCTATTCCATACGTTACAAGCAAGCCAAGCTGAATCACCATTAAAACAGGCAGCCCCCATTTAAACGAAGCATGCTTTGTCTTGTGACGAAACTGCTTCATACCTAGATAAGCGCCCGTTCCTCCACCGATGACAGCTACTATCCATAATGTTCTTTCACTAATACGATATTCCCTATTGCGCGCTTTTTTCTTATCTATCCCCATTATTGTAAACGCAAGAATATTAATAAGGATCATGTACACCATAGTAAACAAAAGCTTCTCCCCCTTTTAAAATATGAAAAAAGCCATTCTCTGTTACAGAGAATGACTTATAAAAAATTATTTGTTTAATTGTGCTTTTGCAGCGTCTGCTAATTGAGCGAATGCTTGTGCATCAGCAATAGCAAGGTCAGCAAGCATTTTGCGGTTTACTTCGATACCAGCAAGCTTTAAACCGTGCATTAAACGGCTGTAAGAAAGACCGTTGATGCGAGCCGCAGCATTGATACGAGTGATCCATAATTTACGGAAATCACGTTTTTTCTGACGACGGTCACGGAAAGCATAGTTTCCTGACTTCATCACTTGTTGGTTAGCTACTTTATATAAAGTATGTTTAGAACCATAGTAACCTTTAGCTAATTTTATAACTTTTTTACGACGTTTGCGAGTAACAGTACCGCCTTTTACACGTGGCATGTTATTTCCCTCCTATTTGACTCGATAAATCGAACTTATTTAATGTTGTCTAACATATGACGAATACGTTTGAAGTCACCAGTGCTTACAAGACCTGCTTTGCGAAGTTTACGTTTCGCTTTAGTAGATTTGTTAGCAAATAAATGGCTTGTATAAGCTTTTGAACGCTTAAGTTTGCCGGATCCAGTTTTTTTGAAACGTTTAGCAGATCCGCGGTGAGTTTTCATTTTAGGCATAAGGTATTCCTCCTCATTACAATTACTTTTCGTTTTTCGGTGCTAGTACTAAGAACATGCTGCGTCCATCCATTTTTGGATGTGTTTCAATCGTAGCCACTTCTTTACACGCTTCAGAAAATCGATCTAATACGCGTTGTCCGATTTCTTTATGTGTGATTGCACGTCCTTTAAAGCGGATAGAAGCTTTTACTTTATCCCCTTTTTCAAGGAATTTGATAGCATTACGAAGCTTCGTGTTAAAGTCATGCTCTTCAATTGTTGGGCTCAGACGAACCTCTTTCAAATTGATCACTTTTTGATTTTTACGCGCTTCTTTGTCTTTCTTTTGCTGCTCGAAGCGGTGTTTTCCGTAGTCCATAATACGGGCTACAGGAGGCTTTGCATTTGCAGCAACTAAAACTAGATCAAGATTCACACGAGCGGCAATTTCCAATGCTTCAAATTTCGTTTTAATTCCAAGTTGCTCTCCATTTTGGTCAATAAGACGAACTTCGCGGGCACGGATGCCTTCGTTCACCATCGCGTCTTTACTAATAGTTAGCCACCTCCAAGGTTATTTAGCGAATACGAACGTAGGGATAAAACGGCAACGCTCACAACTCGCTTACATGATTTGCACTTGCATTTATGCTCAATCAATAAAAAAGTGCGGGTACAGAATGCACCCACACAGATAGATTTATTTAGAAATTCCAAATAATCAAATCATGACCTGTTAACTACTACAAAGCGTCAATCAGGTGAGAAGCGGGTGCCTCTTCTTTCCTCAATTTCGTATTCAATTTACCTTAGAGAATATATCATAAACACAGATGATTTGTCAAATACATAAATGGTTATTCTCAACAAAAATTATCTTATCAAATTTCCTTACGTTTGACAATACATATTTTTTGAAAGTTATTTTGAATCCTCTTTCTCTTTTTTTCTTTTATCAAACGCGTCCCACGAAAAAAAGAGAATCCAAAAAAGCAAAACAGGAACAATCGCATATTGGCGATAATTATCAAGTATTAATAAAATAACAATAGCTAAAAAAGCCGGTCCAAACAAAAAGATAAATTTCTTTTTTTGCCCTTCTTGCATAGCAACAACCCCATTTATCAAAAGATTCTCTCTTCATATTAGAGCATAAAATGATTTGTTTCAATTATCTTGTCATTTATCCCAAACTTAACGGACAGTAAGCCCCCGCTAATGGAAGTTTCCCACGAATGATCCAAAAATTGTATAAATTAACAATATTCATTAACAGAGCTAAAAAAAGAAAGGCACATCTTCTGTGCCTTTCTCCTGCATTAACGATTTACTTCTGCTTGAATAAGCGCTGAGAATTCTTCAAACGAAATAGTTTCTGATTTTTGTTCGCCATATTTACGAACATTTACGCTTCCTTCTTTCACTTCATTGTCTCCAACAATGAGCATATAAGGAATTTTTTGCATTTGTGCTTCACGAATTTTGTAACCGATTTTCTCATCACGAGTGTCTAAATCAACGCGAAGGCCAGCTGCTTGTAATTTTTCTTGAACTTCTTTTGCATAATCAAGATGAACAGCAGGTGAAACTGGAATAACTTGCGCTTGAACTGGTGCTAACCAAGTTGGGAATGCCCCTTTATATTCTTCAATTAAGAATGCTACGAAACGTTCCATTGTTGATACTACACCACGGTGAATAACGACCGGACGATGTTGTTTTCCATCTTCACCAATATAACCTAAGTCAAAGCGTTCCGGTAATAAGAAATCTAATTGAACAGTTGATAATGTTTCATCTTTTCCAAGTGCAGTACGAACTTGAACATCGAGTTTTGGACCGTAGAATGCCGCTTCTCCGTCAGCTTCAAAGTAGTCAAGCTCAAGCTCATCCATCGCTTCTTTTAGCATACCTTGTGCTTTTTCCCACATTGCATCATCATCGTAGTATTTCTCAGTATCTGCTGGGTCGCGGTAAGAAAGACGGAATGAATAATCCTTAATATCGAAGTCTTTATATACTTCCAGAATTAAATTGACTACGCGTTTAAATTCGTCTTTAATTTGATCTGGACGAACGAAAATATGCGCATCATTTAATGTCATTCCACGCACACGCTGCAAGCCGGATAATGCGCCTGACATTTCATAACGGTGCATTGTACCAAGCTCAGCAATACGAACTGGAAGCTGACGATAACTATGAATTCCATTTTTGAAAATCATCATATGATGCGGGCAGTTCATTGGACGAAGAACAAGTTGCTCGTTATCCATTTCCATCACAGGGAACATGCCATCTTGATAATGATCCCAGTGACCAGATGTTTTGTATAATTCCACACTACCCATAACTGGTGTATACACGTGATCATAACCTAGACGCTGTTCTTTATCGACAATATAACGCTCGATTGTACGACGAATTGTTGCCCCTTTTGGCAGCCATAACGGAAGACCTTGACCTACTTTTTGCGAACTCATAAATAGGTTTAATTCTTTTCCGATTTTACGATGGTCACGCTCTTTTGCTTCCTCAAGTAAGCGTAAGTGCTCTGCTAACTCTTCTTTTTTAAAGAAAGCTGTTCCATAAATACGTTGCAGCATTTTATTTTTGCTGTCTCCTCTCCAGTAGGCACCAGCAATGCTTAACAACTTGAATTCTTTAATTTTTCCTGTCGATGGAACATGAATCCCGCGACAAAGGTCGAAAAACTCCCCTTGTTCATAAATTGTTACTTGTTGATCGGCTGGAATTGCGTCAATTAACTCTAATTTATAATTGTCACCAATTTCTGTGAAACGAGAAATGGCTTCGTCACGGCTTACTTCAATACGATTAATTTCTAAGTTTTCGTTGACGATTTTTTTCATTTCTTTTTCAATTAATGGTAAGTCTTCTGGTGTTAATGATTCTTCAAGGTCGATATCATAGTAAAAACCGCCTTCAATAACTGGGCCAACACCAAACTTTGCATTTTTATATAAACGTTTAATTGCTTGAGCCATTAAATGAGCTGTACTATGACGCATAATTTCTAGGGCATCGATTGTATCTTGTGTCACAATTTCAATTGTTCCATCCGCTAAGATGGGACGTTTTAAATCGTATAATTCCCCATTAAATTTACCGGCAATCGATTTCTTTTTTAAACCAGGACTAATAGATGCTGCAATCTCTTCTGTTGTTGTGCCTTTATTAAACTCCTTCACTGCGCCATCAGGAAAAGAGATTTTTACTAATTCAGACATACAGTTTCACTCCTTCTACATTTTCACTACGTTATAGTAGTGTGCTCAATTTGTCTTATTCCCTTCGGAAAGGTATTTGGACAATATAAAAAGCCCGCCCCTGTCTAAAACAGGGACGAGCTTAGTAAACAAAATTATAACCCGCGGTTCCACCCTCGTTTCATTTTGCCAATAGACAAAATGACACTCGAAGCTTGGTAACGGCAGCTTTCCGTCAACTCATAATCGCTATAATAGCTTTCCGAGCCGAAGTTCAAAGGTGGTAAGTGTTCTAGCCGAATAGGAAGCTTACAGCCAAGGCCTCCCTCTCTAAAAATCGGGGTTAGAATACCCATGTCCTCATCATAACTTTTAAAAAACTTAATTGAAGTAGTATGTAGCAAATTATAATCCGTACTACTCGGAAATGCAAGTGATTTTTCTTAATCATTATACATACAAAAAGCATTCAACGGCAATACAACCGAACGTTCTTCAAAAATTCGCTTTACCGTTTGAATCAGCCCTTGTTCCATATCATCCGTATAAATATAAAGCCGCTCTGGAGCGATGGATAAAAGCGGAGCGAGCGTCACGGATTCAATATAAATCGAACTATTCGCCAACAAATGGCGATCGACTAACTCATTAATTTCAAGCCGTTCAAGCTTTCGATAAGAAGCATCATAAAAATAAAAAGCGTCTTGATAAACGAGGTGAAGATAGGACATTTTTGGAGTACGTTTATGCAAGAAATCCCGCAATGTAGCAATAAAGCTCTGATAATCTTGTTCAAGCTTATACTCATCAATTGCGAGCATCGCATATTTTTCTAAAGATTGATGAAAGGACTTTAAACGAAAGGTTATAAAAGAATCAAACGAAAAGGACAGCTTCCTTGTTAAGATCGTTTGTAAACCGTCCTTAATGATTTGCTTTTCTTCCTCGAACAAAGGCTTTCTAGCCGTGTTCCTCTCTCCTTCAAAAATTGAAGCCGCAATTTGTAGAATCCCATCGACTTCATCTCGCTCACGATACAGAAACTTTTGAATGATAATCTGTTCAAGTACTGATTGGAGCTTCTCTTCTACTAGGAAGCTATGAAAAACATCTGTGAGCATCGCTAGCCACTTTTCAATCGGCCGTTCTTCCAAGTCTAATTTTAAGCCTTGTTCCGGCGTACACATCATATATTGTTGCAGCTCTCCCCCTAGAGAATGGGCAGAGACAAACTGTAATAGTTTTAATGCCTCATTATTATTTTGAAATGAAATAAGAACCAATCTTTGTCCCCCCTAACCCGCACATTTTATGCTTATATATATGGAGGTTAGGACTTGTTTAGAAGTAGAATAGCCAATCAAATAGAAAAAGTGACCTGAAACTAGGTCAGGTCACCACTCACAGTCTTCGATTTTTACCTTCTAGCTCAATCGGTTCTGCTAAATATTGAAGACGTTCCATTACTCGCGCCGCTTTCACTTCTTCTCGCTCCCCCCGCTGAGAAAAAGTTAAATGATTTTTTAACTGATCAAAGTTAAAATTCGAGGTAAAGAAAGTCGGCAAATTCTCAAGCATTCTAAATTGCAATATTGGCCCAAGCACTTCATCCCGACCCCAGCTCGTCATTGATTCAGCGCCTATATCATCAATCATTAGTACAGGAGCCGTCTTTACCATTTCAATCTTTTCATTCACTGTATTATCCCCAATCGAGCCTTTAAGCTCGCGCAAAAAGTCGGGAAAATATACAATTAACGATGATATTTGTTTCTCGGCTAATTGATTCGCTATCGCTCCTAGTAAATAGGTTTTTCCAACACCAAATTCCCCGTGAATATAAAGTGCTTTTTGCTTTTGACCTGGTATATAATCATTGATAAAACTCATTACCTTGCCTACTATTGCGTATCGTTCATCCGATACGTCCTTTTCTAAAAAGTCGGCAATATTGGCCGCAAGAATATCGCGCGGTACATATAGGCTGCGAATTAACTTCTCGCGTTTTCGTTTGTCATCTTCTACTACTTTCCGTGGACAGACTTCATAATGAAGATCCAGAGCATTTCCTTGAATCACAAGCTTTGGATAATATCCTTGCATCATATTCACACAACCATCTAAACTTGGACACTTATCACATTTCTTGCTTTGTGTCGAAAATTCATACAGTTTCCCTACACTTTTTTCTAACATTTCTTTTGTAATAATGGACCGATTTTCATGTAAAAAATCATGAATGTGTTCATCTTCCATCACTTCTTGCTTTAAAGCTTCATAACGCTGCTGAAACTTTGTACCATTCGTCAATTTGTTTAAGGCTGAATTAATCTTTTGCATCAGCGTGATCACCTCCTGCATTTAACTTTTTCACTTGCTCCCATATCGCTTTTTTCTGTTCATCAGAAACGGTTGCTGCTTTCTTTTGTTCAGTCTGCTTCTCTTCTGTTTTATTTAACCAGGCCGGAACCATTTCCGTGCGCGTTGCTTTTTGACGACTGCCTTTTGCGCTTGATTTGTTGCCATCTGCCCAGCCTTGATATTTACGATGCTCTTTTCTCGCTAACTCCATCGCCTCTTTAACAGTGACAACATTCATGCGCGTCCAATGACCAGCAATCTTTTCAACATAATTCTTTGTGAATTTCTTTTCTGCTTTCAACATTACGTATTCAATTAACACATTCACCACACCAGGATTTAAATTTTGGTTGAGCATAATATCTTCAACAATTTTTAAATCAGCTTCTACAATTTCAGCACCATTCGATAGTTGCTTAAGCCGTTGCAACGGGGAGACTGTTTCTAAACGCTGAATATGCTCCTCCTCTTGATTCCTTGGCGAATCCATTTGAGTTCGATAAATGACTGGCTGTACACGACTAACGAGCGAGGGCATATCAGCATGCCGTTCAATTTGATACCAATCACGCGCTGATTTACGTAAGTGTTCTTCATCAATCTCATCATCAATGGATATGGCTCCAAGTACTAACTTCTGCATTTCAAGTGGATTAATGTCATATAGAAAAGCAAGCTTGGCAATTGTTGTTTTAATACGGGGCGTTAGTGCTTTTCTCGGCACTAACGATGATTTCAAACCTGCCATTAATAAATCAAAATCAAATTGATGCTCAAACCCTGTCGGAAGAGTTCCCTCTTGTCGATCGATAAACTGTTGACGAACCAACGGCTCTTTCGCACCTTCTGCCTCATCACTTACATATAAAGAATGATCCGAAGCAAAAACTTCAGCAAAAGTTTTTGTTACATTCTCATACTCTCGCACAGGCAATACATCATCCGAAAAGAACTTCTTCAATCGGTTATATGCACCTTTCCCAATCTTTTTGAACAAATAAATATTTAACATGCCGTCCGTAAAAAATTGCTGCGGCGATAGCGGTGGATGTAACTCGTATACAAACTCCTTTGTTTCACCATTTTTCTTCTTATAAACACTCAGCAATCCGATTCCTTCGAGCTGGAGTCTAGCTTCATAAATGTCACTCAAGTTTAACCCCATCGTATTCATAAGTGAATAATGAGTTGTTGGCTCTGCCCAAAGTCGATTCTCTTCAAGCTCACTCCATAAGCTCATATAAAGGCTCAAACAAATGGGACCAATAAGTGGTTGATAAAGACGAGTAAGTACATTCCGATCATAATTGTGTAGCATTCCCGCTGAAGATACTCTATATTGATCTGCGGGAAGCAGTTCTTGCCAATGCATCGACATCTTCATTCAAACCTTTCAAAGAATTCCTTTGTATTCATTTCATTTTACAAGATGAGCGAAAAAAGAGCCAAAGGTTTATCTTTAGCTCTACTTTCGTTCTTTATTTAATAATTCCTTCAATTCATCAATAAAAACGTTAATATCTTTGAATTGACGGTATACAGACGCAAATCGCACGTAAGCTACCTCATCCACATCCGCTAGCTTATCCATGACCATTTCACCGATATGATCGCTTTTTACTTCAGAAATTCCATTATTACGCAATTCTTTTTCAACATAATTCGTAATTTCTTCTAAGCCTTTTAATGGGACTGGACGCTTTTCACAAGCTCTAATTAAGCCGCGAAGGATTTTGTCACGACTGAATTCTTCCCGTGTACCTTCTTTTTTAACGACAATTAACGGTATTTCCTCTACTTTTTCAAATGTCGTAAATCGAAAACCGCAAGACTCACATTCACGACGCCTTCTAATGGATTTGCTATCATCCACAGGTCGCGAATCGAGCACTCTTGTTCCATTGTATTGACATGACGGGCACCTCATTATTATCAGCTCCGTTTATGTACTACTCTCTACATCATATACAGTGAGAGAACTCCATTTTTATTATTATCTTAACTAAAAGAAGCTAAGAGTACAAGCAAAATCAACGGGGAGTCTCAATAAAGTGAAACTTCCATCAGTGGGGGTTTTCTTTCATCCTCCACTGATGGTTAGCCACGTTCTACGGTCACTAAGA
>NZ_JBALMU010000069.1:20762-21530 GCF_036962285.1 Bacillus sp. JJ634 | reverse complement strand
AAGTGTGGGATAAAAAGACTTTCGTACACCATATTGTTTATCACACGGTTTAGGGCTCAGTTGTGCGAGGCTAGAATCAATAACGGCACATACCGAGCTATAAAAAAAGAGATGCTCTACAGCACCTCTGTATGTTCAAACCTTATAATACACCTATTTTAGTTGCCTTTATGTGCACTGGGCCCATCCCGCGTGGTAATTCTATCTTTTCACGCGTTTCGGCATTTAATGCTTCAGCAATATAATCTGCCGCAATATTTGGATCTAAATCTCCACATGTGTATACATCGATGCTTGCATATCCGTGTTCTGGAAAGCTGTGAATCGTTAAGTGTGATTCAGAAATAATGACAACTCCACTTACTCCTTGAGGAGCAAATTTATGAAAAGCTACCTCACGTATCTCTGCACCTGATTTTAAAGCAGCATTAACGAATGTTTTTTCAATAAACTCAATATTGTTCAATTTGTCAAAGTCACAACCCCAAAGTTCGGAAATAACATGTCTACCCATTGTTTCCATGTTTAAGCTTCCCCCTTAAACAGATTTAGGAATTTTATAAATTGAACATTAATAACTACCATGGGGGGAAAGTTAGTCCAAAGAGGTCCTAACCCTTTAAGCAGCCATTAGGTAAGCCTTTTATGAAGAAGCTCACGACTCATAGTATATGTTTGATTTTCTTTTGCAACCGACTTTTAATTTTCAACATAACAGAAGTAATTTATTATTATTGTTAATTTCAAGAAAAATAACGTTGTGGATTT